>JAEXZK010000289.1 GCA_023451415.1 Bacillota bacterium
GGACAGGGTGCGGGTGGCCATGATGGCGGGCACCGAGCAGCCGAAGCCGATGAGCATGGGGACGAAGGACCGCCCGGAAAGGCCGATCTTCCGCAGCATCTTATCCATGACAAAGGCGACCCGGGCCATATAGCCGCTGTCCTCCAGCAGGCTGAGGAAGAAGAAGAGGACCAGGATGGTGGGCAGGAAGCTGAGGACGCTGCCCACCCCGGCAAAGACGCCGTCCATAATGAGAGAGTGGAGAACGGCGTTGATGCCCAGGACCGACAGCCCCCGGTCCGCCCAGCCGGTGAGCATGTCGATGCCGGCGCCCATCAGGTCGCTGAGGAAGGCCCCGGCCACTCCGAAGGTGAGCCAGAAAACCAAACTCATAATAAGAAGAAAGATGGGGATGGAGAGGTATTTGTGTGTGAGCAGGGCGTCGATGCGCACCGACCGCTGCTGTTCCCGGGTCTCCTGAGGCTTATGGACGGATTCGGCAGCCAGCTTTTCGATGTAGGTGTAGCGCATGTCAGCCAGCGCAGCCTCCCGGTCGGTGCCCAGGGCCGTCTCCATTTCGGAGGTGATATGTACCAGGGTTTCCAGCTCGTTGCGGTTGAGGCCAAGGGCCTCGATGGTGGGCTGGTCGTCCTCCACCAGCTCGGTGGCGGCAAAACGCACCGGCATGCCGATGGCGGCGGCGTGGTCCTCGATGAGGTGGGCAATGCCGTGGATGGCCCGGTGGACCTCCCCGGTGCAGAAGTCCAGCCGCTGCGGGCGGGAGCGCTCCCCAGCCGTCTGCACCGCCCGGTTGACCAGCTCCGAGACACCCTGGTTTTTGCTGGCGGAGATGGGCACCACGGGGAGCCCCAGCTCCCGGGAAAGGCCCCCGATGTCGATAGAACCGCCGGAGGCCGTCACCTCGTCCATGATGTTCAGCGCCAGGACCATGGGGATCTGAAGCTCCATCAGCTGGAGGCTGAGGTAGAGGTTCCGCTCAATGTTGGTGGCGTCCACAATATTGATGATGCCGTCGGGCTTCTCCTTGAGGAGGAAATCCCGGGTGACAACCTCTTCCGCGGTGTAGGGGGAGAGGGAATAGATGCCGGGCAGGTCCACCACCGTGTGGCTGGTGCCCCGGATGACCCCTTCTTTCTTTTCCACGGTGACGCCGGGGAAGTTGCCCACATGCTGATTGCTGCCGGTAAGCTGGTTAAAGAGGGTGGTCTTGCCGCAGTTCTGGTTGCCGATAAGCGCGAAGATCATGGGGCGGCCTCCTCTGCGATCTCAATTTTAGCCGCTTCCTCCTTGCGGATGGTCAGCTCATATCCCCTCAGGCAAAGCTCGATGGGGTCGCCCATGGGGGCCACCTTCCGCACAAAAACCTTGGTTTTGGGGGTCAGTCCCATATCCAGCAGCCTGCGCCGCAGAATGCCGCTGCCGCCCACGGCGGTAATGACGCCGCCGCGCCCGGTTTTAACTTGGTCCAATGTCATATGCAATGTCTCCTTCACGAAGTTAGCTTAAACTAACTTTTCAAGGCCTATTGTATCCCCACGGGCTCCCCCTTGTCAAGGGCATGGCTCGCCTTTTGGGCCAAATTACGTCGTTTTTGGTGTTTTAGATGAAGCGGGAAGGATGATAGGCGTACTTTTGAGACAAACTATCCGGGAGGTATTTTCTGGAAACCTTGACAAGCGTTGTAAAGTCCGTATAATATAAAATGCAAATGATTCGCATTTACAGACGGACAGCCCGATACAGTAAAGGAGGCCCCCTTTTGGAAACCATTTTTGAAATCCTGTTGGATGCGCTGCTGGACAGTGTCAAGGCCCTTCCCTTTCTCTTTGGCGCATACCTGATCATCGAATACCTGGAGCACCATTCCTCCGGCAGGGTGGAAAGGCTTTTGGCCGGTTCCCACCGCCTGGGGCCTGTGGCTGGGGCACTGCTGGGCTGCATCCCTCAGTGCGGTTTTTCCGTGGCGGCTGCCAACCTGTATGGGGGCCGTGTCATCACCGCCGGCGCCTTGGTGGCGGTATTCCTCTCCACCTCCGACGAGGCTATCCCCGTCCTCCTGGCCAACCCTGGGATGCTGGGCGTTTTGGGAAAGCTGATGCTGGTTAAGGTTCTGGTGGCGCTGGTGGCGGGCTTTGCCATAGATCTGGCGGCCCGGCGTTTCCAGGCCAAGGGGGAGCGCCCCCTGCTGGAGGAAGAAGACCAGACCGGACAGATGTGCAGCCACTGCGGCTGCGGCCACAGCGTGGTGCGGTCGGCACTCCACCACACCGCAGAGATCTTTTTCTTCCTTTTTGTGGTGTCCCTGATCCTGGGCGGCATCGTGGAAGCCGTGGGCCAGGAGACCCTGGGCAGGCTCCTCCTCAAGGGCAGCGTCTTTCAGCCTGCCATTGCAGCCCTGGTGGGCTTTATTCCAAACTGTGCGGCGTCTGTTTTTCTGGCCCAGATGCTGGCGGAGGGGACCCTCAGCTTTGGGGCCGCCGCCGCGGGCCTTCTCACCGGCGCGGGGGTGGGCCTGGCCGTACTCTGGAAGGTCAACCGCAGCCATAAGGATAATTTGAAGATCATGGGTATTTTGTATGTGGTGGCCGCGGTCACCGGCACTGTGCTCCAGCTGACAATGGGCTGAGGGGGAGCCGGCGGGAACGGCCCACACAGCCCTTGGGAACTTCCAAGGGCCCGCTTCCTTCTTTGGGGCGGGCTGGCCTGGGATGGAAGATCGGAGATGCGCCCCATACCCGGGGACGTGCCGGGCGATGCGCCTTTGGGGCGCGGTTGGCACACAGGCGAGACAGCAAAGGGGGGATCGTCATGGAACAATCACTGAAAAAAGCCAGGCTCAAATCCACCCGGGGACGAAGGGGGATTTTGGCGGTTCTGCGGGAGACAGAGGGCTCTCTCACCGCTGAGGAGCTCCACCGGCTTTTGCCGGAACAGGAGATCAGCCTCTCCACCGTCTACCGCAACCTGGCGGCGCTCACCCGGCGGGGGCTGCTCATCAAGACCGTGGGGCAGGACGGCGTGGCCGCCTACCAGCTTAACACCGCCTCCCACCGCCATCGCATCGTCTGCACCGTCTGCGGCGGCGAGACGGAGATCTGCTCCTGCCCGCTGGAATCCCTCACCCGGCAGATCAGCCAGGATACAGGCTTTGAGGTGACGGGGCACAGCCTGGAATTTACCGGCGTCTGCCCCAGCTGCAGGCGCCTGCAGGCCGAAGAAAAGGAGAAGTGACAGTATGACGCAAAATCCGGTTCTGCTGGCCCTGGCGGCCACCCTTTTTACCTGGGGCATGACCGCTCTTGGAGCCGCGGTGGTCTTTTTCTTTAAGGAGATCAAGCTGCACATCCTCAACATGATGCTGGGCTTTGCCTCCGGCGTTATGATAGCGGCCAGCTTCTGGTCCCTGCTGTCCCCCGCCATTGAGATGGCACAGGGGCGGTCCGTCCCCGCCTGGCTCATTGCCGCGGGGGGCTTTGTCTGCGGTGCGGGCTTCCTCTGGCTGGCGGACCGGCTGATGCCCCATATGCATCTGTCCCCCTCCGGGGAGCGGTGCATGGACGGCCCTCCCTGTCACTGGCGGAGGAGCGTACTGCTGGTGCTTTCCATCACCCTGCACAACATCCCCGAGGGCCTGGCGGTGGGAGTTGCCTTCGGCGGGGCGGCTTCCGGCCTGGGAGGGATGACCATCCTTTCCGCCATGGCGGTGGCCATCGGCATGGGCATCCAGAACTTCCCCGAAGGGGCGGCAGTTTCCATCCCCCTGCGCCGGGAGGGGATGCCCAGGGGGAAATGCTTCTTCTATGGGCAGGCATCGGGCGTGGTGGAACCCATCGCCGGGGTCATCGGCGCGGCGCTGGTCACCTCCATGGAGGCCATCCTCCCCTTTGCGCTGGCCTTTGCCGCCGGCGCCATGATCTTTGTGGTGGTGGAGGAGCTGATCCCCAGCTCCCAAACCGGCGGCCATGAGGAGACCGATCTGGCCACCGTGGGCTGCATCCTGGGCTTTACCATCATGATGATCCTGGACGTGGCTCTGGGGTAAAGCCTTGTGCCGGCCGTGAAAAAACCGGGAAAACCGGCGCGCAACAAATCGTGTCTTGACGGCCGTTTTTAAAATTGCTACCCTGGGTTTGAGGTGATTACATGACGATCAACCAGAACCTGCGGGACCTCCGGCGAATTTCGGGACTGACGCAGGAAGAAGTCGCCAGCCATGTGGGGGTGACCAGGCAGGCTGTTTCCGGCTATGAATCGGGCAGGACCCAGCCGGATCTGGAGATGCTTGCCAAGCTGGCCCGGCTTTACCAAACGGACATATACGGCATCCTGTATGGCCGCAGCCGTGAACAAAAAAAGCTGCACACATTGAGGGTCGCTGCGGCCGCCCTGTCTGCGGCTTTGCTGCTGCTGGTCCTTGTCCACTCCTGCCTGATGCTTTTTGCCAACATTTGCTTCCCGGTCCCTAAAGGCGCGGCCATGACGGATGCGGTGAAACAGCTCATACAGGTGCGCTTTGCCATCATCGATGCTTGGGAGCTGATCCAGGGGATCGCGCGGGCTGTTTCGGCCGCAGGATGCGTCGTTCTCGGGGTCCTGCTGACGGAGCTGAGGCGCCGGCCGCCGCTCAAAAAGGGGAT
>JAEXZK010000012.1 GCA_023451415.1 Bacillota bacterium
CAAAATCGCCGGGCAGGATGTTTTTCGTTTGACAGGCATGGGGATTGGTCCGGCAAACCGGCGGCCTAGAGGATCACATACCACAGGATGCACAGAAAATGGCAGATGCTCCCAAAAAGGACAAAAAAGTGCCATACACCGTGCATATACCGTTTGCCCTTCATCGCATAAAACAGAATGCCCACCGTGTAGAAAAGCCCGCCGCCCACTAGCAGAAGCAGGCCTGCCGGCGGTATCTCTGCCATCAAGGGCTTGACGGTGACCACAATGGACCACCCCATCCCCACATAGCAGGCCATGGAGAAGTACTTGAACCGCTCGATGCTGATGACGTTGAGGACGACGCCCACCACCGTGGCCGTCCAGATAAAGGCGAAGAGATACCATCCCGCGGTATTCCGCAGGGTCACCATGGTAAAGGGGGTGTAGGACCCGGCGATGAGGAGAAAAATGCTGCAATGGTCAAAGACCCGGAAAATTTCCTTGAGCCTCACCCCTGTAAAGGAGTGGTAAAGGGTGGACATGACATAGAGGAGCATCAGGGAGCATCCGTAAATAATAGACGCCGCCAGCTTGAACCAATCCCCCTGGAGGGCCGAAGATGCGATCAGGAGGGTGGTGCCCACGATGGCAAACAGGGCGCCCACCCCATGGGAAACCGCATTGAGCACCTCCTCACCGGTGGTGTAGCGCTTGAGGATATCGTCCGGATTCATAATGGTACCTCCTTTATTCCGCTGTGGAAGAGCCCGGCCTGCCGGCTAAAAAATGTTCTATCCTGTCCAGCAGCTGGCGGGGATCGTCCACACCTTGGGCGAGCTTCTCCATGGGGCAGGGGCCCTCGCCCTGGCGGTCGTGGATGGCATCGGTCACCTGGCCGTATTCCAAAGCGATGCCCGCCCGCTCCAGCTCCGCTATGGCGGCGCGGCTTACGGTGGCGGCGTACACGCGCCGGAAGCCACAAAGCTGCGCCAGGAGCGCCACCGCGCGCCCCACCACCCGGTCAGCCAAAACTGCGCCGCGGTAGGCGTCGCCATTCTGATGGTAATATTCCACCACGGGGGCCACGCCCCGGCTTTGGGAAGTAAAAATCACCTTGCCCTCATGGGCCACTGCACAGGTAAAGTCGCCCTGGGTCAGGGCTGTTTTTGCCGTTTCCAACGTGTTCATCCCAATACCTCCTTGGTTCCGGGGAGCTTACCTCTCCCGGCTACTATCAGTATATCCCAAACAGCTTGCATTTCTTCAGAAAGAGTGCTGTTATTTTTACTTTTTAATATAGTTTTTAATACTACATATAATCATAAACGATATCCTTGTTAAAAGCAAGACTTTTTTCCGCCTTCCTTGACTTGTCTCTTCTTGGCCGCTATAGTAAAAAGCAGATAACTTATGCTTTTTCAGGAGGTCGCTTATGAACATCACAGATCGTTTTCTTCGTTATGCCGCTCTGGACACCCAGTCCGCTCCCGACTGCGACCGGGTCCCCAGCACAGAAAAGCAGCTGGCGCTTGCCCAGCTGCTGGCCCGGGAGCTGAAAGAAATGGGAGCCGCCGACGTCCACCTGGACAGCCATGGCTACGTCTATGCCTCTATCCCCGCCTCCCAGGGGCTGGAGGACCGTCCGGTCCTGGGGTTCATCTCCCATATGGATACCGCTCCCGCCTGCAGCGGTGCGGATATCAAGGCCCGGATCGTCCCCAATTACGACGGCAGGGAGATCCTCCTCAACCGGGAGCTGAACCTGCGCCTCTCCCCGGCGGACTTTGAAGGGCTGGCCCGCTGCAAGGGGCAGGATCTCATCGTCACCGACGGTACCACCCTGCTGGGGGCGGATGACAAGGCCGGGATCGCAGAGATCATGACCATGGCCCAGACGCTTCTGACCGGGGACCGGCCCCATGGGGCCATCCGCATCGCCTTTACCCCCGATGAGGAAGTGGGCAACGGCCCCGCCTTTTTTGACGTCAAAGGCTTTGGCGCGGATTTTGCCTACACTGTGGACGGCGGCGAGCTGGGCGAGCTGGAATATGAAAACTTCAACGCCGCCGGGGTCAAGGTGACCATCCGGGGGAAAAGCATCCACCCCGGCTCCGCCAAAAACAAAATGATTAACGCCATCCTGGTGGCCATGGAGCTCCAGCGCCTCCTGCCCATGGAACAGAATCCCGCTTTTACCGAAGGCTACGAGGGCTTTTTCCACCTGGATGAACTCCAGGGCACGGTGGAAAAGGCTTCTATGGATTATATTATCCGGGACCATGACGCCGCCCGCTTCCAGGAAAAAAAGGATCGCTTCCTGGCCGCTGTGGATTACCTCAACGGTGTTTACGGCGCCGGTACGGTGACGGCTGTGGTCTCCGACAGCTACCGCAATATGAAGGAGCAGATACTCCCTCATTTCCACCTGATCCGCAATGCCCAAAGGGCTATGGAAAAGGTCGGCGTCACCCCCATGGTGGTCCCCATCCGGGGGGGGACCGACGGCGCGCGGCTCTCCTTCATGGGGCTGCCCTGCCCCAACCTCTGCACCGGCGGCTTTAACTTCCACGGGCCCTTCGAGTTTATCTCCATCCAATCTATGGAAAAGGTCACCCAGCTGCTGCTGGCCCTGGTGGAGCAGTATACCCTGCCCCAATGGAACGAGTGACCCCGCAGCTCATCCAGAGGCCGCCTGGAGAAAGGAGTTTCTGTATGCTTACTGAAGCCGCAGACCCCTCCAAGGCCGCCCCCCTGTTCGCGGGATGGCAGGAGACCATGATCTGGTCCTGCCTCCAGGGGGTGATGGGCCGTATTTATCTGGACTCCCCGGAGGAGCCCCGCTCCGCCGCCGCCTTTCTGGGGGATTTTATCTTTTACGCTGGGGAGCCCAGCTCCCGGGCCGTTCTCTTCCGCCCCGAAGAACCCCGGCGGGCCGGCTCCCGCTTCCTGATCCCCCAGACTGGCCTCTGGGCCCAAAAGATCGAGGAATGCTATGGGGGCCGGGCTCAAAAATTCACCCGGTACGCCATCAAAAAAGAGCCGGATGTATTCGACAGGGCGCGGCTCCAGACCGTGGTGGACAGGCTCCCGGCGGAATATTCCCTGCGGGTTATGGACGAGGCTCTCTTTGACCGCTGCCGGGATACGCCCTGGTGCCGGGACTTTGTGGCCCAGTACAAGGATTATGCCCAATACCGGGACTGGGGCCTGGGCGTCGCGGCGCTGAAGGGCGGGGAGATGGTGGCGGGTGCCTCCTCCTATTCCAGCTACCGCGGCGGGATTGAAATCGAGATCGATACCCGGGAGGACTTCCGCAGGCGGGGACTGGCCCTGGCCTGCGGGGCGCAGCTCATCCTCCTCTGTCTGGCGCGGGGCCTGTACCCCAGCTGGGACGCCCACAACCTGGCCTCCGTGGCCCTGGCGGAGAAGCTGGGCTACCACCTCAGCCATCCATACACAGCTTACGGGATCGAGGAATAAGCAGTACAAAAGCGGCGGGGAGCTTCACAAGCTCTCCGCCGCTTTGTCTGTTCTCTAAGGCTCTATTTCATAGGCAAATGGCAGCAGTTCTGCCGCCGGCATCTTAAAAGGCCCGCCTGCGCCCGGGAGGATGACCTTGCAGCCGGGGGCGTAGTGGGAAAGCATCTGGCGGCAATTGCCGCAGGGGGGAAGGATGTTTTCCCCCTGCTCCCCTTCCACCGC
>JAEXZK010000080.1 GCA_023451415.1 Bacillota bacterium
GGGTAGAGCATGGAGGATTTGTAGAAATCATAGAATTCCTCCGTGTGGGACAGGAAGTAGTAAATGGAAAGCATCTCCTCATAGGAGAGGCCCTCCTTCTTCCGGCCGTAAAGGCCGTGGGCGCTGCGGAAGTCGGGGATGCCGCTCCCGGTGGAGACGCCGGCCCCGCCCATGAAAACCGTATAGCTGCTTTCTTCCAGCAGCCGGCGCAGCGTGAGTTCCTTCATAACAGCAAGCCTCCTTTTATAACGGAAGGGCCCCTTTTACAGCGGCAGGGCCCGCCTGTAAAACCCGCGCGGCCGCCTTCTTCCAGCAGCTGGCGCAGAATAAGTTCCTTCTCATGACAACGGAGCCCCTTGTCAGGCCGGCGGCTCCTGGGGCAGCAGCACCGTCCCCAGGAACCGGGGCGGAGCGCCGTCTTCCAGCAGGGCGGGCAGGGCGCTGCCCAGGGCAGGCGGGAAGACGGGAAGGCGGCCCAGATCCCCGGCGGGCACCCATTCCAGGCCCACCTGCCACAGGTCGCGTTCCGTTGGCTCACGAGGCGCCCCATCCTCGGGTGCGCAGAGAAAAACATGGTACATCTTGTGGGCATAATCGGGAAAATCCCGGCGCAGGGCCGGGTCCTGGCAGATTTCTTCGTACAGGGCCAGGAAGCGCAGGGGGCGCACCAGGAGGCCCGTCTCCTCCAGGCATTCCCGCCGGAGAGCCTCCGCCAGGGTCTCATACTGCTTCTGCCCTCCGCCCGGCAGGGCATAATATTCCCCCCGGCGGCTGTCGCGGCATTTGGTGAGCAGGATCTGTCCTTCCCGGAGGATCACTGCCTTGGCGGTGCTGCGGATGCTCATGATTCCATCTCCTTTGGCCAGAGCCTGCTTAAAAATAGAGGACCTGTCGGATTTTCCATAAACGGTGTATGAACGCAAGGCAGGGCGCAGGACTCCTGCTGGACTGCCAAGCGCTTTTGCGCGGCGGCGCACTTTGCGGGAAAGGGGGAGGTCCGGATTTTGGACAACCCCTAGATGCGGTAGGGGGCCATGGCCTCCGCCACGCATTCCTCAAAGCCTGCTGAGGCGCCCCAGTCAAAGCGGAACAGGCCGTCTCCCCCGCCGCCCGATGCGGCGTGGACCCTGGTGGTCCCTTCCATGTCGTCGATGACCACCGTAACGGTCAGGCGGTTGCCCACCCTGTAATAGTGCTTCTCATAAACGGAGACGATGCACCGTCCCCCCTCCCGGCCGGCGATGGTGTGCCGGTCGATCCGCTCGCCGGTGATGCTCCCTTCCACGATGGCGTCCTCAATGATGTTTGCGGCCTCCTGGGGCCGCAGGCTGACACGAAAATCCAAAGCCATTTGTTTTCCTCCCGAGGCATATTCATATCGTCTGAGATGTCTGGATTTTGCGGGGTTTTACGCTGGACAGGGCGGCTTTCCGCAGGCAGGCTGCCGCCTTTTCCGTAAAAAGCAGCCCGCCATGGCCCAAAAGAACCGTGAAAAGCAGGCGCTGGGCCTTTGTGTAGACACGCTCTAGTTTTGGACGGCTGCCCCGCCGGGCTCCGGCGGCAGAAAACGCCGGCAGCAGAGGAGCCCCACCGCATCCGCCAGGATCCAGCCGATGGGCACGGCCCACCAGATGCCGGCCACGCCCACCGCGGGGATGGGAGAAAGGGCGTAGGCCAGCAGGACCCGGGTCCCCAGCGAAATGATGGTGAGCAGCAAGGAGATGCCGGGGCGGCGGATGGCCCGATAGAGCCCGTACAGCAGGAAAAGCCCGCCGATGAAGCAATAGAAAGAGCCTTCGATCCGCAGATACTGGACGCCCACCGCCAGGATCTCCGTCTCTTCCGGATGGATAAAGAGGAGGAGCAGGGGCTCCGCAAAGACAAAAACGCCCACCGAGATAAAGAGGCAGAAAACGGCGGTCATCCCCACCGCGCTGCGGATGCCCCGGCGGATGCGGTCGGCCTTCCCCGCGCCGTAATTCTGGGCGATAAAGGTGGAAAAAGCATTGCCGAAGTCCTGCACCGGCATGTAGGCGAAGGAATCGATCTTGACCGCGGCGGCAAAGGCTGCCATCACCACCGGCCCAAAGCTGTTGACCAGCCCCTGGACCATAAGGATGCCGAAGTTCATCACCGACTGCTGGACACAGGTGATCAGGGAAAACCTGGCGATCTCTGAGACAGTGGGGAGGCTCATCGTCATGTCCTCCCTGGCCAGGCGCAGCTCCGGCAGCCGCAGGACGGCATAAACCGCCAGCCCCAGGCCGGAGAGCCATTGGGCCAGGACGGTGGCCGCCGCCGCGCCCCCCACCCCCCAGTGAAAGACCAGGACAAACAGGAGGTCCAGCACAATGTTAAGGAGGGCGGCGATCCCCAGAAAAAGCAGCGGGACAGCGGAATTGCCCACCGCCCGCAGCAGGGAAGCGGCATAGTTGTAAAGGAAGGTGGCGCTCAGCCCCAGGAAGATGATCCAAAGGTATTCCCGCATCAGGGGATAGACCGCCCCGGGGACGGAAAGAAGCCGCATCATGGGGTCGATCAGAAGGAAAGCGGCAGCATTGAGCAGGATGGTGAACCCGGCAATGAGGACAAAGGAGACAAAGATACCGGACTTGAGACGCCGCAGGTCCCCCTGCCCCCAGCGGATGGAAAAAACCGCCCCGCTGCCCATGCAGAGCCCCAGAAGAATGGAGGTGAGGAAGGTCATCAGGGTGTAGGAGGAGCCCACCGCCGCCAAAGCGTCCGCCCCCAGGAATTGCCCGACGATAAAGGTGTCCGCAACATTGTACAGCTGCTGGAGCAGGTTGCCCAGGATCATGGGCAGGGCAAAGAGAAAAATGGTTTTTGTGACGCTGCCCGTGGTAAGGTCCAGTTGAGTCATGGGATCACCTCAAGGATTTTGATGGGGCGGCACTTGCGCCAGAGGGCCGCGGGCGCCGCCGGACGGCGTGCGCTTCAATCTTTTTCAATCACAACGTAAGCCTGGCCGCAGACAAGACTGTCCCCCACGGCGCACGCAGAGATATGCTTCACTTTCCAGCCCTCTGCCAAATACTGATTTACAATGCCCAGGCCGTCGTCCTCTTTGACGCCCAATGCCTTTGCATTGCTTCTGACCCAGATTATTTTTTCCATGGCTTCTTTTCCTCCTCACACTTTGGGCCTCCGTCTCGGAGGGTCAGCAGGGCGACGCACTCGATATGGTTGGTATGGGGGAACATATCCACCGGCCGGATATCCGTGACGCGGTAGCCGCACCGGACGAGAAACTCCAGGTCCCGGGCCTGGGTCACGGGGTTGCAGGAAATATAGACGACGCGCCGCGGGGCCATTTTGGCCAGGGAGGTGAGGAAGGCCCGGTCGCTGCCCTGGCGGGGCGGGTCCATAAAGACAACGTCCACTGTCTGCCCGTCCTCCGCCAGTTCAGCCATGAAGCGCCCGGCGTCCCCCTGACAGAAACGGATGTTATCCAGGCCGTTAAGCTTGGCGCAGCGGATGGCGTCCCGGACGGCGTCCCGGTTTACCTCCACCCCCACCACCCGGGCGGCCCCCCGGCCTGCGGCCAGGATGCCGATGGTCCCGATGCCGCAGTAGGCGTCAATGACCGTCTCCTCCCCGCCGAGCCCGGCCAGCCGGAGGGCCTCCTCGTACAGCACCTGGGTCTGGAGGGGGTTGACCTGGTAAAAGGACTGGGCCGAGATGCGGAAGAGACAGCCACACAGCTTGTCCTCAATGTATCCGGGGCCGTAGAGCACCGTTTCCCGCTCCCCCAGCACCATGGGCGGGCCGTCACAGATGTTGTGGACCACAGTGGTGATCTGGGGATGGGCCTCCACCAGGGCGCGGGCAAGCTCCCCGCGGGCGGGAAAGGCGGGCCTGGCGGTCACCAGGGCGACCATCACCTGGCCGGTGGAGAACCCCCGGCGCACCAGCACATGGCGCAGGAAGCCCCTGCCGGTGGCGGGGTCCCAGGGCTGGAGGCCCAGCTTTTTGGCCAGGCGCCGGACAGTGACGATGATCTGGTCTGCCAGAGGGTCCTGGTTGGGGCAGCTGTCCATGGGCAGCACCCGGCGGGAGCTGGATTGGTAAAGCCCGGACACGATGCCGCCCCGGCCCGGGGCAAAGGCTGCCTGAGCTTTGTTGCGGTAGTGGGAGGGCTCCTCCATCCCCAGGATGGGGCTGACCCGGCAGAAGCGCCCCAGAAGACGCTCGGCCTGGGCCTGCTTCCACCGCAGCTGGCGGGGATAATCCATATTCCTCAGCTGGCAGCCACCGCACTTGCGGGCCAGGGGACAGGATCCGGCAGACTCCTGGATGGCTGCCTCCGGAGCCGGGGGAACAGGCAGGGCCCCGCGGGGTTTTTTATGATTCATGATGTTTCTCCTCATATATGATTCGGACTTTGGGCTGCGGCGCATTGGCTTTCCTGTACTTTGGCGTAAACGCGCTTTCGGATCAGAAGGAAGAAGATGAAATGGAGGGCCCCGGTAACGATCCACGACACCGGGTAAGAGAGATACAGGGTGACGGGAGTCCGGAAAAGGGGGAACACAGTGGCCACCCACACCAGCCGCAGGCCGCATGCCCCCAGCAGCGAAACCACCATGGGGATCATGGAATACCCCAGCCCGCGCAAAACGCCCACCAGGACGTCCATGATGCCGCAGAGCAGATAGGTGGTGCAGAGGCACCCCAGACGGATCACAGCTTGGGCTATGACAGCCTCCTCGCCGGGGGCGTAGATACCCGCCAGGGTGCTGCCGCCGAGGTAGGCGGCATTGCCCAGGACAAAGCCCGTCAGTGCAGAAAACAACATGCACAGCTGTGCAACGCGGTCCATCCGGTTGCATTTGCCCGCGCCGTAGTTTTGGCTGGTAAAGGTGATGGCGGCCTGATAGAAGGCGTTCATGCCCACGTAGACAAAGCCCTCGATATTGGCGGCGGCGGCGGAACCCGCCACCAGCACAGGATCGTTAAAGGAGTTGATGGAGGACTGGATGACCACATTGGACAGCGCAAAGAGGATGCCCTGGAACCCGGCCGGTAGCCCCACCTGCATGATATTGCGGACCACCTGGGGGTCGATCCGGAGTTTTTTGAAGTCCAGATTCATCGGCCACTGCTCCAAAGAGAGGCAGCGGAGCACCAACGCAGCGGAAATGTATTGGGATATGACGGTGGCCAAAGCCACGCCGTCCACATCCATACCCAAAGCGATGACAAAAAACAGATTGAGCAGGACGTTGACGATACCGGCCAGAGTGAGGTAGTACAACGGGCGCCGGGTATCCCCCTGGGCCCGCAGGATGGCCGCGCCGAAGTTGTACAGCAGGTTGGCGGGCATCCCCAAAAAATAGATCCGCAGATAGGTGGTGGAAAGGTCAATGACGTCGGTGGGGGAGGACATCCACTCCAGCAGCTGACGCGCCATGGTCACGCCAAAGACAGCCAGCGCCGTGCCGCTGACAAGGGCAAGCGCCAGGGAGGTGTGAACGCTGCGGCTCACGTCCTCGTGACGCTCAGCGCCCAGGTTACGGGCGACCACTACGTTGGTGCCCACCGAAAGGCCTATGAACAGGTTGATCATCAGGTTGATCAGCGAGCCGTTGGAGCCGACTGCGGCCAGAGCCTCTTTGCCCGCATACCGTCCCACCACCACCACGTCCGCCGCGTTGAACAGGAGCTGTAATATACTGGAAAACATCAGCGGAAGCGCAAACCACAGGATCTTGTTCCACATAGTCCCGCTGCACATATCCATTTGATTTTGCCGTTTTAACAAGGAATTTGCCTCCTCTGTTTTAATGCTCAGCTCCCATATCC
>JAEXZK010000105.1 GCA_023451415.1 Bacillota bacterium
ATCCCCTCCCGGATCATACCGCACTTTTCCTGGACGCGACCGCTGGCGGTGTTGCCGCCGTAGTGGCTGCCTTCCATCTTGTTGAGCCCCAGCACCCCCAAGCCCAGCCGGAGGATCAGCTCCAGGGCCTCGGCGGCATAGCCCCTGCCCCAGTATTCCCGGGCCAGGCAGTAGCCAAAGCTGCCCTTGGCGCAGCCAGGCTCCACGCGGAGATCGATGCAGCCGATGCACAGGTCGTTTTCCGGGAGGGCGATGGCCCAAAGGGATGGATTGTTGAGGTAGCGCAGGAGGATGGTCTGCGCGGCCTGCTCCGGCGCCGTGAGGGGCCCCCAGGAGAGATACCGCACCACCTCCGGATCGCTGCCGTAGGCAAAGACCGCGGGGGCATCCGCCAGAGTAAAACGCCGCAGGTAGATATGTTCCCCATCCAGGCGGTCATACCGCCGCAGAATTTCCTGCTCCTCCATTTGACGCCTCCCGGTTTTTACTGCCTTGCCAGGGCCAGACGGTAGAGCTCCCCTTTTTTGTAACCGGTGTCAGCCGCCACGGTTTTGGCAGCCTCGGAAAGGGAAATCCCGCAGCCCGCCAGCTGGATCACCAAATCGGCCGCCGCCTCCAGGGTGGGCCGTTCCTCCTCCCGGGCCGCGGCCGCCCCACCGATGACCAGGACAAATTCCCCCTTGGGCTCCCGATCCTGGTAAAGGGCCATCGCCCCGGCCAGGGTGGTGCGCACCACCTCTTCGTGGACCTTGGTCAGCTCCCGGCAAAGGGAGATCGGGCGGTCCCCGCCAAAAACCTCCGCCATATCCGCCAGGGTGGCCCGCAGCTTGTGGGGCGCCTCATAAAAAATCAGTGTGCGGGGGTCGTTTTTCACCTGATCCAGGTGGGCCATTCTGCTGGCACGCTTTACCGAGAGGAAGCCTTCAAAAGCAAAGCGCCCGGTGGGCAGCCCCGAAAGGGCCAACGCCGCAACCACCGCCGAAGGTCCGGGCACCACCTCCATGGGGATGCCGCTCCGGTGGCAAAGGTCCACCAGATCCTCGCCGGGATCGGAAATACAGGGCATCCCGGCGTCGGTGATGATGGCGCAGCTTTCCCCGGCGGCGATGCGGCGGATGATCTGCTCCCCCCGTTCCCGGAGGTTGTGCTGATAGTAGCTGACCAGGGGCTTTTTGATTCCAAAATGGTTGAGGAGCTTCAGGCTTACCCGGGTATCCTCGGCGGCAATAAAATCCACCTTCTCCAGAACCTCCAGAGCACGCGGGGAAATATCCCCCAGATTGCCGATGGGCGTCCCCACCAGATACAGCTTGGACATGACAGCCCCGCCTTCCTTTTATCATATGATCCCGCCGTCCGGCGGCTGGGTCTAAGGCCCGTAGATTTCCAACATTTCCGGGGAAAAGCCCCCGCCGGGGGCCTCCACCGTCAACGGAGGCTCCACCCGGAGGAAGGGTTTGCTCCCCCTGCGTCCCTCCGCGAGGAAAAGCCAGGGCGGCGCGCCCTCCTGCTGCTGGACAAAGCGGAGGCGCTTGGGCTCCAGCCCTGCCTTCCGCATGGCCTCCAGCACGTCGGGGAGCCGCTCGGGACGGTGGCAAAGGCAAAACCGCCCCCCGAAGCGCAGCAGCCGGGCCGCCGCACGGCAAACATCCTCCAGGGTGCAGGAGACCTCATGGCGGGCGGCCAGCCGGGCCTCGTCCGGGCAGGGCACCCCAGTGCCCGCTACCTTATAGGGAGGGTTGCATGCCACCAGGTCAAAGCTGCCAAAGGGGAGAGCCCCCTTCAGCGCCTCCAGCCGGCACAGGTCCCCCAAATGGGGGAAAAGGACCCCCTCCAGGGCGTTTTCCGCCCGGGTGATTTCCATCTGGGCCACAGCCTGCTCCTGGAGCTCCAGGGCGTGGACGGCCCGGGGCGGGGCCAGCTGCCCCAGCCAGAGGAGGGGGATGATGCCGCAGCCGCTGCCCAGGTCGCAGGCCAGATCGCCGCGGCGCGGAGCGGCAAAGCGCGCCAGAAGAAAGGCGTCGGTGCCGAATTTGTGCTCCCTGGTGACGCAGATGCGGTATCCGCTCCCCAGGGCTTCAAAAGTGCGGACAAAAGGCTCCATGGCGGCCCTCCCATTGCAATTGATCCAGGAATTATTATAATAATAAAGTATAGCACACCCCCGGATCATTGTATACCCGGAACCAGGGCGTCGCCTTCCCGATATGATATAGGAAGGGAGGGTCTTGGATGGAGCTGCTGGAACTGGCCGTCATTGTCGCCCTGGCATCCCTTTGCAGCTGGCTGCTTTGCGGCCCGCTGCACCCGGAGCGGGTAAAGGAGAAATGGGGGAAGATCCTTAACAAGAGCAAGAAACTCCATGCACCCGGAGCGCACCGCGATGACAGGAAAAGCTGACGGCGCATAGCCAAATTTGCCTTGTTTTTGCACAGCCAAATGAAATGCGAAAAAAAGAAAAATAAATCGAAAAAAACGCTTGACACTTGTGGGGCACTGTGGTATTATAAGTAAGCTGTCCCGCGGGGGCAGCGAAAAAGCACCTTGAAAATTGAACAACATCAAGCTTGGATAATAAAAGAAACGAAGCCCTTGAAAAGGATTTTGAAGTTTTTTAAGAAAAGCTTAAGACGTCTGATTTTAGCGGATCAGACGGCGCCA
>JAEXZK010000156.1 GCA_023451415.1 Bacillota bacterium
GTGTAGGGCTCGGGGTCGGCCAGGTCGGGCTTTGTAAAGATCAGCGCCGCCGGGATGCCCCTGCGGCAGGCGATGGCGGTGAGCTGGTCGATGATCAGCAGGTTGGGAGCGGGGTCACGGCAGGAGACCACCATGGCCAGCCTGTCCAGGTTGGCCACCGGCGGCCGCACCAGGCTGTTGCGCCGGGGGGCGATTTCCACAAGGGTGCCGGTGGCGTCTTCCGGCTCCCTGGAGGATGGTTCAACGGTCACCCGGTCTCCCACCACGGGGCTCACCTCGTCCTTGCGGAAGCGTCCCCGGGCGCGGCATTCCCACATCCGGCCGCTGTCATCCCAGACGTAATAGAAGCCGCCCAGGGCCTTGACCACCAGGCCCGCTCTCGGCTCAACGCAGCCGGCTTCAGAGGAATATGCGGGGTCGGCTCCACCGGTTCCTTTGCGTGGGCCTCCCCGGCGGCTCCGGGGCTGATTTGCCATAGACAAGGGTCCGTTCCCTCCTTTCCGGTCAAAGGGGCGGCCGCCTCACAGCCGCACCGCCCCTGGTGTTCCGGTACTGTTACGTTACTGCTGGGGCTGTTCAAAGCTGGCGCTGTTATCGGTGACCAGGGTTTTTTCTTCCGTGTCAAAGTTCAGCTTCCAGCTCTGGTAAAGCTGCCCGCCCAGCTTGACGTCCACCATGGATTCTCCCTCGCCCTGGAGGGTGATGGACAAAGTCCTCTGGGCGGCGGGCACGATGTTGGTGCTGTACACCTCGGCGCCGTCCATCTCCGCGGTCACCGTCACCTGGGTGGTGATGGACCCCGGCATAATCATCAGCAGGGTCAGATTCTTGGCTTCCAACTCCTCGTCCGAGGCGACCGTGACATTGATCTGGGTGCCCATGGGCACCCGGGCGGGATAGTTGACGGACTGGGAGAGGACGGTGTCGTAGGGCATCAGGCTGGTCTCATAGATGATGCGGCCCATCTCCAGGCCGTTGGCCTCCAGCAGCTCTCTGGCATACTCCAGGTCCTCGCCGATCAGCTGGGGCACCTGGACCATTTCCTTGCCGGTGCCGCTGCTGACGTAGACCACGATCTCGGACCCGGTGTTTACCGTCTCATTTTTGCCCGGCTCTGTGTAGACCACATATCCCTCGGGGACGGTGTCGCTGTTGATATTGGTCTGGGTGTAGTTGAGATCCATATCCCGCAGCTTGGAGAAGACCAATGTGGACTCCTGGTTGGAAAAATCGGGCAGGGTGATGCTCTGGGCGCCGCTGCTCACCTTCACCTTGATGGTAATGCCCTCTTTTACCCGTTTGCCGGAGGTGGGGAACTGCTCATAAATCTGCCCTTTGGGGTAGTTGGCGTTAAAGTTCTGCTCCTCCACCTCAAACTTGAAATCCCGGTAGGACTTATCCTTGATAACGGTTTCATAATCCATCCCCACCAGGTTGGGCATATCCACCTCGGGCACCTGCTCAAAGGGATTGTTGATGAGGAGCATGGCTCCCACAAAGATGCCCGTGCCGATGACAAAAGCGCAGGTGATGCCAAAAAGAACGGCCAGGGCCGAAACCTTTTTCTTCTTTTTCTTTTTGGGGGAGACGGGCTCCTCCTCGGCCGCGCGGCGGCGGCTCTTCCGCTCTCTTGGGGGCATATCGGCAGCTCCGTTTTCCTTATCGATAAATTTCTGGGCTTCGCTGTGCTGCTCCAGGGACAGGACCAGGTCGGCGTAGCCGAAGAGGATGCCCGGGTTCTGGGCAAAGCTCTGGAGGTCGGCCAGCATATCCCCGGCGGCCTGATACCGCAGGTCGGGGTCCTTGGCCATGGCCTTGATGGTGATATCCTCCAGGCCCTGGGGGATATCCGGGTTCAGCTCCCGGGGCCGGATGGGCTTGTCTTCAATCTGCTTGATGGCCACCGAGATGGGGGAATCCGCCTCAAAGGGGAGGCGGCCGGTGAGCATCTCAAAGAGGATGACGCCCACCGAGTAGATGTCCGCCCGGTTGTCCACCACCCCGTCCCCCCGGGCCTGCTCGGGGCTGATGTAGTGGACCGATCCGATGGCCCGGTTTGTCAGGGTCCGGGACTGGCTCATGGCAAAACGGGCGATGCCGAAGTCCATGACCTTGATGGTGCCGTCGGTGAGGACCATGATATTCTGCGGCTTGACATCCCGGTGGACGATGCCGTTGTCGTGGGCGTGCTGCAGGGCCATCAGGAGCTGCATGGTCAGGGCTGTGGCCGCCCGCACCCCTACCCGTTTCTTCTTTTCGATATAATCCTTGAGGGTGATGCCATCCACATACTCCATGACGATGACGGGGTTCTTGGTGGTGAGGATGACGTCATAGATCTTGACGATATTGGGGTGGTTGAGGGAGTAGATGGCCTTGGACTCATTGCGGAAGCGCCGCAGAAAGTCCTCGTTGTCCACATACTCATCCCGGAGCATCTTAATGGCCACCGGGCGCTGCTCGGCGGTGTCAAAGGCCTTGTAGACATTGGCCATGCCGCCCACGCCGATGAGCTCCTCAATGAGATACCGCCCCTCCAGGCGTTTTCCTAACAGGTTATCCATACTCACAGGTTCCTCCGTCGCTATTTGTAGAGCACCACAGCGGTGATGTTGTCCCGGCCGCCCCGGCGGTTGGCCTCGTCCAGCAGGCAGCTGCCGTCATCCTCCGCCACGCAGCGGCGCAGCAGCCCTGGCAGCAGGTCGCCCGGGACCATGTTGTACAAGCCGTCGGAACAGAGGAGCAAAATGTCCCCGGGCTCCAGCTCGGCAGTGCTGTAAGAGATATCCACTGTCCGGTCCACTCCCACCGCCCGGGTGATGAGGTTGCGGCTCTGATGGGTGATGGCCTCCTCGGGGGTGATCTCCCCCCGGTCCACCATCATCTGCACCACCGTGTGGTCGGTGGTCAGCTGCCGCAGGGCTTCCCCCCGGAGGAGATAGGCCCGGCTGTCCCCGACGTTTGCAATAAACGCCGTAGTCCCGCTGACGACGGCCAGGCAGACGGTGGTGCCCATCCCCCGGAGGCTCTCGTCCCCGGGCTCCTGGACCGCCTTGTCATAGACCATGATGTTGGCGGTGGAGATGGCTGTCTCCAGCAGGAGATACACCGAGCGCTCATCCAGCCCCCGGCGGGCGTTTTCCGCCATACGGCGGATCTCCTCGCAGGCGATGCCGCTGGCCACGCCGCCGCCGTTCTCGCCTCCCATGCCGTCACAGACCACGCCATAGGCAAAGTCCGGGGCGAACACCTCCCCGGCAAAGCGGTCCTCGTTGGTGGCCCTCATGAGGCCCTTGTCAGTGGCTCCAATGATCCCTAACACCGTTTATCACTCCTCCGCCCGGCAGGGGCTTGCGCCCCTGGCTTCGGACCCGTCATGTCGTTTCCATATCCGCCTTCTCTGCGGCGGAAGCCGCTTCCTGCCGGCGCAGCTGGCCGCAGGCGGCGCTGATGTCGCTGCCCAGTTCCCGGCGTACCGTGGCGCTGAGGCCCCCGGCCTCCAGCATCCGCCGGAACCTTTCCACCGCCTCCCGGCTGCTCCGCCGGGTGCCCCGCTCCGCCACGGGGTTGACGGGGATGAGGTTGACGTGGCAGTTCTGCCCCCGCAGCAGCTCCAGCAGGCCCTTGGCCTGGGCGGGGCCGTCGTTGACCCCGTCGATGAGGGCATATTCATAGGAGATCCGGCGGCCGGTAACGGCGAAGTAATTCCGGCAGGCCTCCATCAGTTCTTCTATGTTATAACGATTGTTCACCGGCATAATCTGCGACCGGGTGGCGTCGTCCGAGGCGTGGAGGGAGACCGAAAGGGTCAGCCCCAGCTTCTTCTCCGCCAGGCGGCCGATGGCGTCCACCAGCCCGCAGGTGGAGAGGGAGACATGGCGCAGGCTCAGGTTCTGCCCCTGGGGGGAAGAGAGGATCTCCAGGAAATCCATCACATTGTCAAAATTGTCCAGGGGCTCCCCAATGCCCATGAGCACCAGGGTGGAGATGGGCCTGCCGCTTTGGCGCTGGGCCTCATAGACCTCCCCCAGCATCTCCCCGGCGGTGAGGTCCCGGACCTTCCCCCCCAGGGTGGAGGCACAGAATTTGCAGCCCATCCGGCACCCCACCTGGGTGGAGATGCAGAGGCTGGGGCCGTGGTGGTACTCCATAAGGACGCTTTCCACACAGTTGCCGTCGGGCATTTCAAAAAGATATTTCACCGTGCCGTCCAGCTGGGAGCGCAGCTCCCGCCGGACCCCGGGCCGGGTGAGAAAGGCCTCCTCCTCCAGCCTCCGGCGCAGGGCAGCGGGGAGGTTGGTCATCTCCTCAAAGGAGGCCGCCTGCTTCTGATGGAGCCAGCCGTAAATCTGTCCCGCCCGGAACCTGGGTTCCCCCAGCTCCCCGGTGACGTATTCCGTCAGCCGGGGCAGGGTCATGGATGAAATGTCGGTTCTCTGCTTCAAGGGTGTCGCTCCTTTTCCAGCACGGCCCAGAAAAAGCCGTCGCCTCCGTCCTGCCCGGGGATCCGGGTGACCATGGGCCCTGCAAGGCGGAACCGGGGCTGTCCGGCCAGGAACCGTTCCACCACCTGCTGGTTTTCCTTTGGGTTGAGGGTGCAGGTGGAGTAGACCACCCGTCCGCCCTCCCCACAATATTGTGAGGACGTATTTAATATATTATACTGTATCTCCCAGATTCCGTCTATGGTTTTCAGCGGTTTGTAGCGAATTTCCGGCTTCCTCCGCAGGATTCCGAAGCCGGAGCAGACCACATCGCAGAGCACCCGGTCAAATGTCCCCAGTCCGGGGTCAAAGACCAGCCCGTCCCCCGCCATGGTCCGGACGCAGCTCAGCCCCAGCCGGTCGGCCCCCTCCTCCACCAGCCCCAGCCGGTGGGGGTAAAGGTCCCGGGCCAGGATCTCCCCCCGGCCGCCC
>JAEXZK010000218.1 GCA_023451415.1 Bacillota bacterium
CCATGCCGCCGGGATGCTGCCCAGTGGTGCGCTTGATGCCGGTGCAGCCCTTCACCAGGCGGTTCTCCTCGGCGTTGGTAACGGTGATCCCCTTTTCCTCCAGATAGTGCTTCACATAGCCGTAGGCCGTCTTTTCCGCAATGGTGGAGATGGTGCCGGCCTTGAAAACATGGCTTTTGCCGAACAGCTCTTCGGTAAAGCGGTGGGCCCGGGACTGGTATTCACCCGAGAAATTCAGATCGATATCGGGGGCCTTGTCGCCGTCGAAGCCCAGGAAGGTCTCGAAAGGGATCTCATGGCCGTCCCGGTTCATATCGGTGCCGCAGTTGGGGCAGTTCTTGGGAGGCAGGTCAAAGCCGGACCCGATGCTGCCGTCGGTAATGAATTCGCTGTGGTGGCACTTGGGACAGACATAGTGGGGCGGCAGAGGGTTGACCTCCGAGATACCCGCCATAATGGCCACAAAGGAGGAGCCCACGGAGCCACGGGAGCCCACGGAATACCCTTCGTCCACCGATTTCTTTACCAGCTTCTGGGCGATCATGTAAAGCACCGAAAACCCATGCTTGGTGATGGAGGAAAGCTCCCGGTTGAGGCGGGTTTCCACCAGCTCCGGCAGCGGGTCTCCGTAAATCTCCTTGGCCCGGTCGGTGGTGATGCGGATCAGGTCGGCCTCCGCCCCTTCGATGGTGGGGGTATAGGTTCCCTCGGGGATGGGGCGTATGTACTCCACGCTGTCGGCGATCCTGTTGGGGTTGGTAATGACGATCTCCCGGGCGGTGTTCTCCCCCAGGTAATCGAATTCATCCAGCATCTGCTGGGTGGTGCGCAGATAAAGGGGCGCTTGCTGGTCGGCGTCCTTGAAGCCCTGTGAGGCCATCAGGATCTCCCGGAATTTGGCGTCCTTTTCGTCCATGAAGTGGACGTCCCCGGTGGCCACCACAGGCTTGCCCAGCCGGTCCCCCAGCTTGATAACGGTGCGGTTGAAGTCCTCCAGCTGCTTTTCGCTGGTGACCATCCCCTCCCGGAGCATAAACATATTGTTGCCAAGGGGCTGGACTTCCAGATAGTCATAGAACTTGGCGATCTCGCACAGGTCCCCCCAGCTCTTCCCCTCCACAATGGCGCGGAAAAGCTCCCCGGCCTCGCAGGCGGAGCCGATGATGAGCCCTTCCCGGTGTTTTTCCAGCTGGCTTTTGAGGATGCGGGGCTTTTTGTAGAAATTCTCCAGATGGGCGTAAGAGATCAGTTTATAAAGGTTCTTGAGGCCCGCATAGTTTTTGGCCAGGATGATGATGTGGTAGCTCTGGCCCTTCAGATTCCCCTGGTTTCCCAGAGCGGTATTCAGGCCCCAAACATCTTTAACGCCCTTTTCTTCCCTCAGCTTCTCCAGCATTTTGATGAAGATTTCTCCCAGCACCCGGGCGTCATCATCAGCCCGGTGGTGGTTCTTCTGGATGACGCCCACATGGGCGGCCACCACGTCCAGCTTGTGCTTTTTCAGCTCCGGATAAAGGGCCCGGGCCATGATAAGGGTATCGATATTGCTCAGCTTCCGCTTTAGGCCGCAGCGCTTCATCGCGGCCCGGAGGAAGCCCATGTCAAAGGAGGCGTTGTGGGCCACCAGGATCGCGCACTCCCCGCAGAACTGGAAGAATGCCTCCAGCGCCGCCCCTTCCTCCGGGGCGTCCGCCACCATCTCATCGGTGATGCCGGTAAGCCGGGTGATGTCCGGCGGGATAACCGTGCCGGGGTTGACAAAAGTGTCAAAGCTGTCCAGCACCTCCATCCCCCGCACCCGCACGGCGCCAATCTCGGTGATGCGGTCGGTGGCAGCAGAAAGGCCGGTGGTCTCCAGGTCAAAAATGATGTAATCCCCATCAATGGGGCTGTCACAGGCGCCGGTGACCACGGGGATCATATCGTTGACAAGATACCCTTCCACGCCGTAGATGACCTTGAAATCGGGATTGTCCTTGCGGATGCCCAGGACGGTGTTCATGGCGTCCGGAAATGCCTGGGCCACGCCGTGGTCGGTGATTGCAATCGCGGGATGGCCCCATTTTGCCGCCCGTTTGATCAGCGCGGAGGCGGGGGTGATGCCGTCCATGGCGGACATATTGGTATGGCAGTGGAGCTCCACGCGCTTCTCTTCCGCGTCGTCGGTGACCTCCTTCTTCTGCACCGTGCTGATGGAACGGGGCCGCAGGGAAATATCCCTGTCGTATTTGTCATAGCTGGCCTCGCCCCAGACCAGCACCGCCGCCCCTTCCTTCAGGGGCTCCAGCTGCTCCTTCTTTTCCTTGTCCTCAAAAATTTTCAGATTGATGGAGCTGGTGTAGTCGGTGATGCTCACCGACATGATGATCTTGGTGCCATCCCGGTTCTCCCGGGAGTTGACGGCAAAGATCTCCCCCCAAACGGTGACATTGCCGCTCTCGGCGTTCACCTCGCGCAGGGGGACGGGCGCGCCCTTGATCTCCTTGCCCATTACCACCCGGGCGGAGCCGGGGACCACCGGAAGCTTGTCCAAAGCTGCGGCGTAAGCCTTGCGGGGACGCGGCGCCGGTCTTGCCTGAGGCTGGGGGCCCGCCCCCTGTCCTCCGCCGCCCATAGGCGCCGGGCGGGGGATGGCCGTCTCCTCCACCGGGACCACCTCCGTGACCCCCGTGAGGGACACCGCCGGGCGGACGCCAAAATCCCGGTACAGGATATTGCTGATCTTTTCCTCAATCTGATGGGAGGATAGGAAATCCCCTCCCCCGTTTTTCAGGGTAATGACAAAGCTGCCGTTCCCGTACTGCGCGCTGGCCCCGGTAAAAAAGCCGTTGACCGGCACCCCTTCCTCCACCAGCTCCCGGACCACCTGGGGCAGGTATTCCCCCGTGAGCCACTCCTTGGGATACTGGTACAGGAGGGTAAACTCCGCAAGGCCCAGCTCTTCCGCAAGCCGGGCCCTCACAGCATAAATTTCATTTTTTTTGATTACGGCATCCGGGATCAGGACGGCCATCATGCGGTCCCTTTCCTCCGAGACCGCGATGCTTTCCACCTGGGACTTTATAAGGCCCCCGCTCTCCTTCCCGGACAGATACCGGCCAAAAATATCCCCAAACGTCCTCAAAAAACCACTCCACGTCCTATGTCGCTATGTACCCTGCCAGTTTGCCAATGACCAAAAGCTGCCCGGCAGGACAAACCTTCCCCAAGGGCGCCGCCGGTTTTGGCAGTACCCGGCCCTTCGGCATCCTCCGCCTTGCTCCGGGCTTTTTACCTCGTTCCCTTTCCTGCCATTCATCCCGCAGATTGCCCTAGAGGGCCTCCACTTCCGCCAGAAGCGCCTCCACCACCTGCTCCCGGGATACCCGGCGGACCTCCTGCCCGTGGCGGAAAATGATGCACTCCCGGGGGCCTCCGGCCACACCCACGTCCGCGTCCCGGGCCTCTCCGGGTCCGTTGACCACGCAGCCCATGATGGCGATTTTTACGTCCTTCGTGCAGTTGCGCAGGGCGGTTTCCACCTGATCGGCAATGGAAAGTAAATCAACTTTACATCTTCCGCAGGTGGGGCAGGAGACAAATTTAGGCCCCTTTTTCCAAAGGCCGATCCCTTTCAGAATATCCTGGGCGGCATAGATCTCCCGCACAGGAGGCGCGGTGAGGGAGACGCGGATGGTGTCCCCTATGCCGTCGCAAAGCAGGCTCCCCAGGGCGGCGGCGGACTTGATCAGGCCCATTCGCTCGGTCCCCGCCTCGGTGACCCCCAGATGGAGGGGGCAGTCGTTGATCCTTGAAAATTTCCGGTAGGCGTCTATGGTCCGCTCCACATCGGAGGATTTGATGGCCACCAGATAGTCATAAAAATCATACTTTTCCAGGCAGCGGACATTGAGCAGGGCACTTTCCACCAGTGCGTCCGCCGTGGCGCTCTGGTGCTTTTCCAAAACCTCTTTTTCCAGCGAACCGGAGTTGACCCCGATGCGGATAGGCACACCGTTGGCGCGGCAGGCGTCTACCACCGCCTTGATCTTATCCTCATCCCCGATATTACCGGGATTGATACGGACCTTGTCGGCCCCGGCATAGGCTGATTCCACCGCCAGGCGGTAATTAAACTGAATATCCGCCACCACCGGGATGGAAAGGGCTTCCTTCAGCTTGCCCAGCAGCCGGACGTCCTCCATCCCCGGGATGGCCACACGGATGATGTCGCATCCTGCCGCTTCCAGCTCCCGGGCCTGGCGGATATTGCCCTCCAGGTCCTCGGGCTGGGCGCTGAGCATGGACTGGATGGCGATGGGGCTTTCCCCACCCACGGTAACGCTGCCGATTTTTACTTCCCGGGTTTTTTTACGCTCTATCATGGGGTGCGTCTCCTTATTTTGCAAAAATCTTAAAAATATCGCTGAAAGTCACCACCGCAATGAGGCCCAGCATCAGCACAAGGCCCACGGCGTGGACGTACGCTTCATATTTTGCGGGGACGGGCCGGCGGAAAAGGATCTCAATGACCAGGAAAAGCAGCCGGCCGCCGTCCAGGGCGGGGATGGGCAGAAGGTTGAATACGCCCACGTTGATGGTGATAAAGGCGACGATCATCATCAAAGAATCGTTGCCCCGGGAGGAGGCCTCGCTGATGATGGTGGCGGTGCCGACCGGCCCGGAAATCTCTTTGAGGCCGAAGCGC
>JAEXZK010000239.1 GCA_023451415.1 Bacillota bacterium
CACCTGAAGGTGCACAAGAAGGACCATCACTCCCGCCGCGGCCTGCTGAAGATGGTCGGCCACCGGCGCAACCTGCTCAACTACCTGATGAAGAAGGACATTGAGCGGTACCGCGCCATTGTTGCCAAGCTGGGCCTGCGCAAGTAATAGCTTATATCAGAAGGCAGGCAGCGCCCAGCTGCCTGCCTTCTGCTGGTAGAATGGCCCCCGCGCGGCGGCCGTCTGCCGGCGGCAGAAAAACGGTTCGCATCCCGGATGCGGCGACAGTTTAGCAGTGAATCGGCACCCCCACCCAGGCTGGTGGGAGTGTGGATTAATTGCTAAAACGGGGCCTCCTCCGGGTAAAATATGAGTAGGAATCACAGGAGGTTCAGTTATTATGTTTGAAAATTACCGCATATTTGAAACCGAGTATGCAGGGCGGAAGATCACCTTTGAGATCGGCAAGATCTGCTGCCTGGCCAACGCGTCCGTGCTGGTGCGGTACGGCGAGACCACTGTCATGGTCAACGCCACCGCCTCCAAAAAGCCCAGAGACGGCATCGATTTCCTCCCCCTGTCGGTGGACTTTGAGGAGAAGCTCTACTCCGTGGGCAAGATCCCCGGCTCCTTCCTCAAGCGGGAGGGCCGCCCCTCCGACAAGGCCATCGTCAGCTCCCGGGTGGTGGACCGCCCCATCCGTCCCCTGTTCCCCAAGGATATGCGCAACGACGTTTCCATCGTCATGACCGTCCTTTCCACCGACCCCGACTGCCTGCCCGAGATCGCCGGAATGCTGGGCGCCTCCTTTGCCCTGTCCATCTCCGACATCCCCTGGAACGGACCCATCGCCGGGATCAATGTGGGCCTGGTGGACGGCGAAATCATCCTCAGCCCCGACTACGAGCAGCGCAAGAAGAGCGACCTGAACCTGACCGTGGCCGCCACCGAGGACAAGGTCTGCATGATCGAGGCCGGCGCCAAGGAAGTGGACGACGACACCATGCTGGAGGCCATTGTCAAGGGCTTTGAGGAAGCCTCCAAGATGGTCAAGTTCATCAAGAGCGTCCAGGCGGAGATCGGCAAGCCCAAGTTTGCCTTTGAGTCCCAGGAGGTTGACCCCGACCTCTTTGACGCCATTTTTGATTATGCCGCCGACCGTGTCCGGGTAGCTCTGGACACCGACGACAAGAATGTCCGCGAGGAGCGTCTGGCTCCCATCGTGGACGATATCCACGCCCGTTTTGACGAGACCCATCCCGACCAGGGGGCCATGATCGACGAGTGCATCTACAAGATGCAGAAGAAGATTGTCCGCGCCTGGCTGCTGGACGGCAAGCGGGTGGACGGCCGCGGCATGGATGAGATCCGCCCCCTGGCCGCCGAAGTGGGCATGATCCCCCGGGTCCATGGTTCCGGCCTCTTTACCCGCGGCCAGACCCAGGTGCTGTCCATCGCTACCCTGGGCACCGTCAAGGAGGCCCAGCTGCTGGACGGCATCGACGGCGAGACCACCAAGCGGTATATGCACCAGTACAACTTCCCCTCCTACTCGGTGGGTGAGACACGTCCCAGCCGCGGCCCCGGCCGCCGGGAAATCGGCCACGGTGCCCTGGCGGAGCGCGCGCTGGAGCCCGTCATCCCCCCTGTGGAGGAATTCCCCTACGCCATCCGTGTGGTGTCCGAGGTCCTGTCCTCCAACGGCTCCACCTCCCAGGGCTCCATCTGCGGCTCCACCCTGGCACTGATGGACGCCGGCGTGCCCATCAAGGCCCCTGTGGCCGGCATCTCCTGCGGCCTGATTACCGCCGAGGACGGCTCCTGGAAGACCATGGTGGACATCCAGGGTCTGGAGGACTTCTTCGGGGATATGGACTTTAAGGTGGGCGGCACCCACAAGGGCATCACCGCCATCCAGATGGACCTGAAGGTGGACGGCCTGACCCCCGCCATCATCAAGGAAGCCTTTGCCAAGACCCACAAGGCCCGCCTCTACATTCTGGACGAGATCATGCTCAAGGCCATCCCCGCGGTGCGCCCCGAGCTCTCCAAGTATGCGCCCAAGATGCTCACCATCGTCATCGACCCCGACAAGATCCGCGAGGTCATCGGCTCCGGCGGCAAGGTCATCCAGAAGATCTGCGCCGAGTGCAACGTCAAGATCGACATCGAGGACGACGGCCATGTCTTTGTCTCCTCCATCGACATCGACGACGCCCGCCGCGCTGTTTCCGTCATTGAGACCATTGTCAACGACCCCGAGGTGGGCGCCATCTACAAGGGCGTCGTAACCCGGCTGATGGCCTTCGGCGCCTTTGTGGAAATCGCCCCCGGTAAGGAGGGCTTGGTGCATATCTCCAAGCTGGACTCCCGCCGTGTGGAAAAGGTGGAGGACGTGGTCGCCGTGGGCGACGAGATCCAGGTCAAGGTCACTGAGATCGACCAGCAGGGCCGCATCAACCTTTCCCGCAAGGACGCCATTGCCGCTATGGAAGCCATGAAGGCTCAGAAATAACAACAAAGCTTCATAAAAGAGGGGGGCGGCCTTGGGCCCGCCCCTCTTTCCGTATAAAGAGCGGAAAACAAATCGTTAATAAATCGCAAACAAAGACGGGAAATTCTTGTGGTTGTACAGGATATTTGTTAAAATAGACTGTACATACCCAGACATTACATTTTATAGGAGTTGGTTTTTTCTTGGACAGTCCGGGCATATCGACCTATGTGTTTCTGGCAGTTCTGCTGGCGTTTTCGGCCTTCTTTTCCGCCTCGGAGACGGCTTTCTCCTCGGTGAACCTGCTGCGCATCCGCAACATGGCGGAGGACGGCAACCAGAAGGCGAAGACCGCCCTCAAGCTCAGCGGCAATTTTGACAAGCTTTTGTCCACCATACTCATCGGGAACAACGTGGTCAACATCGCCACCTCCTCCCTGATGACAGTGGTTGCCACCAATCTGTTTGGCTCTTCAGGCGTGGCCATCGCCACCGGCGCCGCCACCCTGCTGGTCCTCACCTTCGGCGAGATCCTCCCCAAAAGCTTTGCCAAGGAGAACAGCGAGAAAATCGTACTCATGTCCGCCCCCCTGCTGAACCTGCTCAACACCCTGCTGACCCCCTTCAGCCTCTTTTTCATCTGGCTGCGGGGCGTCTTTACCAAGGGCGGGGACGGGGAAAAGGCCCCCACAATCACCGAGCAGGAACTGATGTACATGCTGGGCACCATCCAGGAAGAAGGGGTGCTGGAGGAACAGGAGAAGGACCTGGTCCAGTCTGCCCTGGAGTTTGACGAGACCACCGTCCAGGAGATCATCACCCCCCGGGTGAACATGGTGGCCCTGGACATCGAGGACAGCAAAAAGGAGATCCTGGACACCGTCATCGGAGAGCGGTATTCCCGCCTGCCGGTGTACGAGGGCACCATCGACAACATCGTGGGCATGGTACACTCCCGGGAAATCCTGGAGCAGGTCATCCAGGGCGGCGAGGTCAACCTGCGGACCATGATGTCCGATGTGATGTTTATCCACCGCACCATGAAGATCAACAATCTCCTGGGCCAGTTCCAGAAGGAAAAAAGCCACATGGCCGTGGTGATCGACGACTACGGCGGGACCCTGGGCCTGGTGACCATGGAGGACCTGCTGGAGGAACTGGTGGGAGAAATCTGGGATGAGGACGACGAGATCGTCACCGAATATACCGATCTTGGCGGCAATACCTATGAAGTGAGCGGCGACATGAACATCGAGGAGTTCTTCGACGCCATTGAGTATGCGCCCAAGGGCTTTGAGAGCGACTACAACACCATGAACGGCTGGGCCCTGGAGCAGCTGGAGCATATCCCCGAGGTGGGGGAGAGCTTCACCTACGACATGCTTACCGTCACAGTGGAGGAAATGGACGACCAGCGCATCACCAAGCTGAAGGTGAAGAAGAACGTGGCCGAACCCCTGGAGGACTGACGGTCCCCCGCTGAGGACGGCATATGAAACCGGAGGAAGTATGAGCAGTCTCAAGGACGCAAACCGCATCGTGGTCAAGGTGGGCACCTCCACCCTGACCCACAGGACGGGACATATCAATATACGCCTCATGGAGGCCCTGGTCAAGGTGCTGGCAGACATACACAACTACGGCAAGGAGCTGGTGCTTGTCACCTCCGGCGCCATCGGCGTGGGAGTGGGCAAACTGGGCCTCCGGGAGCGCCCAGGGGACATCCCGGGCAAGCAGGCCGCGGCTGCGGTGGGCCAGTGCGAGCTGATGTACCTCTATGACCGCTATTTTTCCGAATACAACCATACAGTGGCCCAGGTGCTGCTGACCAAATATACCTTTGACGACCCCGAGGGCCGGGAGAATGCCCGGAACACCTTCCGCAAGCTCCTGGAACTGGGGGCCATCCCCGTGGTCAACGAAAACGACACTGTGGCCACCGATGAGATCAAATTCGGCGACAATGACAGCCTTTCGGCCGTTGTGGCAGGGATGATCGAAGCGGACTGCCTGGTGATCCTCACCGATATTGACGGGCTTTACAGCGCCAACCCCCAGACCGACCCGGGAGCCGTCCTGGTACCGGAGGTGGAAGAAATCACCCAAGCGGTGCTGGACTCCGCCGGCGGGGCGGGGAGCGCCCTGGGCACAGGCGGCATGCTTACCAAGCTCCAGGCCGCCCGGATCGCCACCGGGGCGGGCGTGGATATGTACATTATCAATGGAAAAGCGCCCGAGCGGCTCTATGACCTGCTGGAGGGGAAGGCTGTGGGCACTCACTTTGCCGCCCGTCCGGCGCCAGGCGGCCGCCGGATTTGACGGCTTCCATACAT
>JAEXZK010000252.1 GCA_023451415.1 Bacillota bacterium
CCATGAAGCTGAAGGGGGCTATCCGCCTTCAGATGGAAGCAGACGAAGAGATGTGCATCCAGGTGGACAAGGTCCAGATCCAGCAGGTGCTGATCAATATCATCATTAACGGGATCGAATCCATGGAAAGCAAGCTGGCCGCCATGGCGGAGCCGCCGGAAGAGCCGTTGCTCCTGGAAATCCGAGCTTATCCCGAAGAAGATCAGGCCGTAATTGCCATCACCGACAGCGGGGAGGGGATGACGCCGGACCAGGTGCGGGACTGCATCGAGCCCTTTTTTACCACGAAGGAAACCGGGACGGGCCTGGGGCTGTCCCTTTCCAAGCAGTTTGTGGAGGAAAACGGCGGGACTTTGTCCATCGAGAGCAGCCGGGGCGCGTATACCCGGATCACCATTACCTTCAGGAGGACAAATCCATGAGACCTCACATTTTAATCATAGATGACGAGCCGGCCATTTGCGCCTCTCTTTCCTTGGCGCTGAAAGGGGAATATGAAGTAAGCGTCTGCATGGATGCCGCCGGAGGGCTCAAAAATGTCCGGGAGGAGGGCTGCGACCTGGTGCTGCTGGACCTGAGGATCGGCTCCCAGGACGGCATTGAGACCCTGAAGGAGATCAAAGCGACGGATCCCGGCATCGCGGTGATCATGATGACCGCCTATGGGAGCATCCGTTCCTCGGTGGACGCAATGAAAAACGGCGCGTTTACCTATCTTTCCAAGCCACTGGATGTGGAGGAGCTGCGGATTTTTATCCGTCAGGCACTGGAATTCCGGAACCTGAGCCAGCGCGTCACCTACCTGAGCAACGAGCTGAAAAGCCGGTACCGCTACGGTGAAATGATCGGAAAAAGCCCAGCCATGCAGGAGGTGTACAGCCTTATTGAAAAAGTGAAGGATGAGGACGTGGGGGTGACCATCTCCGGCGAGAGCGGAACAGGCAAGGAGCTGGCTGCCCGGGCTGTCCACTACCAGAGCCGCCGCAGGGACGAGATGTTTGTGGCGGTCAACTGCGCGGCCATCCCCGAGGGCCTGCTGGAGGAGGAGTTCTTCGGGCACAAGAAGGGGTCCTTCACCGGGGCGCTCAGCGATAAAAAGGGGAAATTTGAACTGGCGGACAGGGGGACCCTGTTCCTGGACGAAATCGGGGACATGCCCCTCTCCCTTCAGGGCAAGTTGCTGCGGGTGCTCCAGCAAAAGGAGTTTACCCCCATCGGCGGCACCCAGTCCCGGAAAATAGACGTGCGGGTCATAGCCGCCACCAACCGCGACCTGCAGGAGATGATCCGGGTGGGAAGCTTCCGTCAGGATCTGTACTACCGCATCAATGTGGTGGAGCTGAAGCTGCCGCCCCTGCGGGAGCGCAAGCAGGACATCCCCCTGCTGTGCGATTACTTCCTCAAGCAGTATGCGGAGAGCCGGCACAAGCCGGTTGCAAGACTGTCTGAGCCCGCGCGGCAGCGCCTGCTGGAATATGATTACCCGGGCAACGTCCGGGAACTTGCCAACATTTTGGAATATGCCTCCATCCTGGCGGGTTCCGATGCCATCGGCGCTGGCGACCTGCCCATCAACCTGAAAAGCGCCTCCCAAGCGGAAGAAACGGCGGAAAAACCGCCGGAGGACGCTCCGCCCCCGCAGAAACCGGGAGGGAGCGCCCCGGGGAGCCGGGATTTCGGCGGTATGACCCTCCAAGAGATCGAGCGGGAGGCCATCGCTCAGTGCCTGGAGCGCAACGGAGGACGCCAGAAGCCCACGGCCCAGGCGCTGGGGATCAGTGAGCGGGGGCTGCGGAATAAAATCAAACAATACGGCCTGGCGGGAAAATAGCACCCCGGCAAAGCGGCAAACCTTGCCTCAACGAGGCAGGATTTGCCGCTTTTTTCTTTTTCGGCAAATTTTGCCGTTTCTTTAACAAGCCCGGTGCGGGAGCTCCCGAGGAAGCCCGGGAGCCCCAAACCCGCTCCCGGTGCGCCTTTACGGATTTTTAACAGAAAATTTTCTTTCTTGGCACGGTATTTGCTAATATTCTGCATGAAAGTATTGCACGTAAAAACAAAAAACAAGGTGAATACAACAATATCCCGTGCAAAGAATGGAGGAGGATCACATGTATCGTTATGTGCTCAAGCGGCTGTTGATGATCATACCGGTCATCATCGGCGTGTCCCTGCTGATTTTCGTCATCATGGATCTGGCCCCCGGCGATGTCACCAGCGTCATGGGCGCCGAGGGCATGACGGAGGAGCAACTGGCAAACCTTAGGGCCGAGCTGGGACTGGACAAACCCCTTCTGGAGCGATATGTCCGCTATATGGGCGGGATGCTCCGGGGCGACCTGGGCGAGTCCTACATATCGGGCAAAGGCGTGGTTGAGATGTACTTTGAACGCCTGCCCAACACCATGATCCTGGCCGGCGCCTCTATCTGTGTGGCAATCCTGCTTTCCATCCCTTTGGGCATCTTTTCCGCCGTCCACCGGGGCACCGTGGCGGACAACGTCTGCATGGTGGGTGCGCTGCTGGGGCTTTCCATCCCCAACTTCTGGCTGGGGCTGCTGCTGATCATAGCCTTTTCCCTTGGGATGGGGTGGTTCCCCTCCGGCGGCATGAGCGGCCCGGCCAGCGTCGTCCTTCCCGCAATTACCATCGGCACCGAGCTGATGGCCAGCATGACCCGGACCACCCGTTCCTCCATGCTGGACGTCATCCGACAGGACTACCTGCGGACGGCCCGGGCCAAGGGCGTCACCGAGAAAAAGGTGGTATGGAGCCACGCTCTCAAGAATGCCCTCATCCCCATTGTGACCATCATCGGCACCCAGCTGAGTGCCGCGCTGGGGGGGTCGGTGCTCACCGAGACGGTCTTTGCCTGGCCGGGCGTAGGCCGGCTGGTCATCGACTCCATCACCTCCCGGGATACGCCCATGGTCACCGGCTGTATCATCCTGACCACCATCACCATCAGTGTGGTCCTGCTTCTGGTGGACCTGCTTTACGCCGTCATAGATCCGCGCATCAAGGCGCAGTACACGAAAGGGGGAAAGATCGCATGAGCACTGTGACCCAAACGGCAAAATCCAATGCCGCCCCGGCGGTGAGCGCCTCCAAGCGTTACAAAAAGCGCAGCCAGGCGGCGGAAATCTGGCGCCGCCTCAAGAAAAACAAAGGGGCCATGGTGGGCCTGGTGGTGATTTCCATCCTGATTTTTGTGGCCCTCTTTGCCGACCTTCTGGTGGACTACGACACCGCAGTGGCGGGGCAGAACATCATGGAACGGCTCCAGTGGCCCAGCCTGAAGCATCCCATGGGCACCGATGAAATGGGCCGCGATCTTTTTGCCCGGGTGCTCTACGGCACCCGCATCTCCCTGGCGGTGGGGTTGGTAGCGGTGGCGGTGGCCCTCACCTTCGGTGTTACGCTGGGCGCCATAGCGGGCTATTTTGGCGGTGTGCTTGAGGACGTCATCATGCGTGTGACCGATATCTTTGCCGCTGTGCCCAATATCCTCATGGGCATTGTCATTGTGGCGGCCATGGGAGCCAGCACCATAAACCTCATGCTTGCGGTGGGCGTTACCAGCATCCCGATGTTCGTGAGGGTCACCCGGGCGGCGGTGCTGACGGTGCGGGACCAGGAATATGTGGAGGCGGCGCGTGCCGTGGGCATTGGCGAGATGAAGATCATTTTCTGCCACGTTCTGCCCAACTGCCTCTCTCCCATCGTGGTCCAGACGACCCTGCGGGTGGCTTCCGCCATCATTTCGGCCTCCAGCCTCAGCTTCCTGGGCCTGGGCGTGCCGGTGCCCTCCCCGGAGTGGGGCGCCCTCCTCTCCGCCGGACGCCAGTTCCTTCGGACCAACAGCTATCTCACCTTTTTCCCCGGACTGGCTATCCTCATTACCGTTTTGGCACTGAACATGCTGGGCGACGGGCTTCGGGACGCCCTGGACCCCAAACTGAGAAAGTAGGGGGGAAGAGCATATGGAAAAGAATGATACCATCCTGGATATCCAGGACCTGGTGATCCACTTTGAAGTGGACGGAGAGACCATAGAGGCGGTGGGCGGCGTGAGCCTGAGCCTGAGCCGGGGCGAGACCCTGGGCCTGGTGGGAGAGACCGGCGCCGGCAAAACCACCACCGCCCTGGCCGCCATGCACCTTGTGCCCGACCCGCCGGGCATCATCAAAAGCGGGAAGAT
>JAEXZK010000263.1 GCA_023451415.1 Bacillota bacterium
CGGTACGGCCTGCCGGAGGAAACAATACGGGAAACCGACAGCTACGACCTGCTGGAGCTCATCGGCCGCAAGCGGGGGATGATGATGTCCGGCGGCCATGTGAATACCGAACGGGCGGCCATCATGCTCCTGGACGAATTCCGGGGCGGACTGCTGGGCCGGATCACTCTGGAGACGGTGGAGATGACAAAATGAACGAGAAGGACTTGAGCGGCCTGTGGCTTTTTGACAGGGAAATTGCCCGGGAGGCGGGCGGAACCGTCTGCGGCGTGGACGAGGCGGGACGGGGGCCCCTGGCGGGCCCTGTCTGCGCGGCCTGTGCCGTTCTGAAGCCGGGAGTGTCCATCCCCGGGCTCAACGATTCCAAAAAGCTGACGGAAAAACAGCGGGAAAGTATTTTTGAAGCCATCCGGGAGGGCGGCCTGGCGTGGTATGGCGTGGGGTGGGCTTCTCCGGAGGAGATCGACAGCCTGAACATACTGCGGGCCACCTTCCTGGCCATGAACAGGGCATACGGGGCCATGATGGAGCAGATGGATGGCCTGGAGCCGCCGGTTCTGGCCCTGGTGGACGGCAACCGGGACCCGGGGCTCCCCCTGCCCAGCCGCCTGGTGGTAAAGGGGGACGGCAAATCCGCCTCCATCGCCGCCGCATCGGTCCTGGCCAAGGTCAGCCGGGACCGCCTGATGCTGGAGCTGGACGGGGAGTATCCTCAATATGGCTTTGCCAAGCACAAGGGGTACCCCACCAAAGCCCACTATGAAGCCATCGCGGCCAATGGCATTTCGGCGGTGCACCGCCGCAGCTTCCTGAAAAAGCAGCTGGACGGGGCCGGATGACCGGGGGAAAGGGCGGCGGGCCCACGCCTGCCCAGCGCACCGGCAGGGCGGGAGAGGAGTACACCGCCCGGTGGCTGGCGGCCGGGGGATGGGAAATCCTGGCCAGGAACTGGCGCTGCCCCTGGGGAGAGGCGGACATCATCGCCCGCAAGGACGGCATCGTCGCCTTTGTGGAGGTAAAGACCCGGAGCAGGGGGTGCCTGGCAAGCCCTTTGGAGGCCATAGGCCCGGCCAAACAGCGGAGGCTCCTCAAAACCGCCTGGCTCTGGCTGGAGCAGACGGGAAACGGGGATCAGCCGCGCTTTGACGCGGCGGCCCTGGTGACGGACGGGGAGGGGAAGGTCCTTTCCTTCCAGTACATAGAATCAGCATTTGACGGGAGTGGTATTCTATGAAAGAAAGCATCCGGGTGTGGGACCTGCACTGCGACACCATCACCGACGGCTGCCAGAATGGCTACGGCCTCCGGGGGAACCGCGCCCACTTTGACCTGGACCGCCTGCCCCGGGACTGGGGCTGGTGCCAGACCACGGCCATCTTCATCCCCGACAACTACCGGGGCCAGAGAGCTGTGGACTATTTTGAGAAGAACTACACCTATTTCCTCCATCAGCTGGAGGAGAACGGGGAGAAAGCGGGTCAGGCCCGGAGCGCCGGAGAGGCAGACGCTTTGCTGGAAGCGGGGAAAACGGCCCTGGTCCTTTCGGTGGAGGGGGGCGCGGCCCTGGGAGGCCGTTTGGAAACCGTGGAGCGCCTGCGGGAATGCGGCGTGCGGATGCTGACCCTCACCTGGAATGGGGAAAACGAACTGGGCGGCGGCGCGGCCACGGATATGGGACTGACGGAGTTTGGCCGGGACGCCCTCCGGGAGCTGGAGAGAGCGGGGATCGCCGCCGATGTCTCCCATCTGTGCGACTGCGCCCTGGAGGATGTGCTGAAAGCCGCCCGCAGGCCGGTGCTGGCCACCCATTCCGACAGCCGGGCTGTCTGCGGCCACCGCCGCAACCTCACCGACGGCCAGTTCCGGGCCATCGCGGAGATGGGCGGGATCGTGGGGATCAATTTCTGCTGTCCCTTCATCGACCCCTGCGGCCAGTGGCAGGAGGGCGATGGGGAGCGGGCCCTGGCCTGCGGCCGGGTGGCGCCGGACATGCTTCTGCGCCATATCTGGCATTTTCTGGAGCTGGGGGGCGAGGATGCCCTGGCCCTGGGCTCCGATTTTGACGGATGCACCATCCCCGGGTTTATTGGGGACGCCTCGGGGCTTGCAACCCTGCGGGAATCTATGCTACAATCGGGTCTGGGCAAAGAACTGACCCACAAGATATTGTTCCAGAATGCCCATGACTTTCTGGAGCGCTATGACAAATTGAGGTGAGGGCATGAAGTATACAAGCACCAGAGACGACGCCAAGCGGCTGACCGCGGCCCAGGCCATCCACAAGGGGATATCCCCCGACGGGGGGCTCTTTCTGCCCACGGAGCTGCCGGCCCTGGACCAGGGCTTTCTCCAGCGGCTCTGCGGGATGGATTACCGGGGCCGGGCGGTGGAGGTGCTGAGTCTCTTCCTGGACGATTACACCCGGGAGGAGCTGGCAGACTGCGTAGAGGCCGCCTATGGCGGGGAACGTTTTGAGGACGGCAATCCGGCGCCTTTGGCCAAGGTCTCGGAGACCGATTACTTCCTGGAGCTGTGGCACGGCCCCACCTGCGCCTTCAAGGATATGGCGCTCCAGCTGCTGCCCAAGCTCCTGCCCCTGGCAGTGGCCAAAACCGGCTGTGCCAAGGAGACGGTGATCCTGGTGGCCACCTCGGGGGACACCGGCAAGGCCGCCCTGGAGGGCTTCCGGGATGTGGAAGGCGCCCGGATCATGGTCTTTTACCCCCAGGAGGGGGTCAGCCCCATGCAGAAGCGGCAGATGACCACCCAGCAGGGAAGCAATGTCCAGGTCACCGGCATACGGGGTAACTTTGACGACGCCCAGACAGGGGTCAAGGCCATTTTTGGCGACAGGGATTTTGCCGCCCGGCTGGACAAGGGCGGGTATGTCC
>JAEXZK010000282.1 GCA_023451415.1 Bacillota bacterium
CCCCGAGCCCTACACCGATGTCTACCGGAAGGCGGGGTTCCAGGTCTTTGAGGTGAACAACCTCACGGGGGAAGGCGCCGGGGAGGTGCGGGAGGCCCTTTCCCGGGGGATCACCGCTTTCTGCGGCAACTCTGGGGCGGGCAAGTCCAGCCTCCTCAACGCCCTGTTCCCAAAGCTGGAGCTGGCCACCGGGGACATCAGCCAGAAGCTGGGCCGCGGCCGCCACACCACCCGCCATGTGGAGCTCTATCCCACCGGGGAGGGCGGCTGGATCGCCGACACCCCCGGCTTTTCGGCGGTGGAGTTCCTGCAATTTGAGAAGATGATGGCCCGGGACCTGGAGGACTGCTTCATCGAATTTGCCCCCTACCTGGGCAAATGCCGGTACACCGGATGCAGCCATACCGCCGAGCGGGGATGCGCCGTCCTGGAGGCGGTGGAAGAAGGGGAGATCGCCCCCAGCCGCCACCAGAGCTACCTGGCCATCTACGAACAGCTGAAAAATGTAAAGGAATGGGAGCTGGACAAAACGTGAAGGACAACAGGAAGGGCGGCCGCTGCATTATCCTCTGCGCGGGGGAAACCGTCCCCCGGGCCCTGGAGCGGGCGCAGATCGGGCCCGGCGACCTGATCATCGCCGCCGACGGAGGGTATCTCCACGCCCAGCGCTTCGGGCTCACGCCCGACCTTATTGTGGGGGATTTTGATTCCTCCCCCCCGCCCCCGGGCGAAGGGGAGGTGGAGACCTTCCCGGTGGAAAAGGACGACACCGACTGCATGCTGGCCGCCCGGGAGGGCGTCAGCAGGGGCTGCCGGGAGTTTGTCATCCTGGGAGGGACCGGAGGGCGGCTGGACCACACTCTGGCCAACATCCAGACCCTGGCCTGGCTCTGGGAGCAGGGGGCCAGGGGCGTCCTGCTGGACCGTGAGCACGATATCCGGGTGCTGGGGGAGGGACGCTGGGAGTTCCCGCCCCATGACGGGTACCTGTCGGTATTCGCCCTGGGCAACCGGGCGGTGGTGTCGGAGGAGGGGATGCACTATCCTTTGGACCATCATCCCCTCACCTGTACCTTTCCCTTGGGGGTGAGCAACCAGATCACTGGGGACAAAGGTGTTCTCACCGTCCACAGCGGCCTGGCAGTGTGCATCGTTTACTACAAGATATGACCGGAGCTTCCATGGGAAAGCACCCAGCGGTGATGCGGACCCCCAAAGACCTTTGACGCGGCGTAATGGTTTTAAAAAAGCGCTTTGCCCCCGCCCAAGGGGACGGGGCGGCGGCTCTGCACGACTCATTGAGGAGGACAAAAAAGTGGCAAATGAATACAAGGCTCTGCTAGAAAAGGCCCAGGAGCAAAAAAACATGGTAGTGGTCTTCCGGGACAAGCTGGACGGCGCCTTCTACGGCGGTATCCCCGTGATCCAGAGTCAGGAGCTGCTGGTGCTGGCCAAGGAGCAGGAGTTCCGCCTGGACGGCTGGGTAGCCCTGCGTCAGAAGGACGTCACCCTGGTGGAACAGTACGATGACAACGACTTCTGCCGCAGGGTGCTGGAGGGCGAAGGCGTTTATGCCCAGGCCAAGGCCCCAAAAGGGGGCTGCCGGAACTGGCGGGAACTGCTGGAGGCGGTCCGGGACGGCTGCCGGGGCTGGGCCACCGTGGAGTGCGAATCCCCGGAGGAGATGCTCTTTTTTGTGGGCGTCGTCACCTCGGTGGACGGCAACTACCTGATGATGCGTCGGGTGGATGCCGACGGGCGCTGGCATCCGGACGAGACCACCGTCCCCCTGGAGGACATCACCGCCGTCTCCTTTGGCGGGCGGTATCTCCAGATTTATGAGAAATACAGCAAAGCCGCGGCTGGGCGGCGGAATGGAGCAAAAGCATGACAGAATACAAAGACCTTGCGGTTTCCCCCGAGATACTCCGGGCAGTGGAAAAGATGGGCTTTACCTATATGACCGAGATCCAGGAAAAGGCCATCCCGGTGATGCTGGCGGGGCGGGAGATCATAGCCAAGGCCCCCACGGGCACCGGCAAGACCTGCGCGTTCGGCATCCCCATTGTGGAGAAAATTGACCCCGCCTCCAAGGACCTTCAGGCCCTGATCCTCTGCCCCACCCGGGAGCTGTGCACCCAGATCTGCGATGATCTGCGGCAGCTGGCCCAATTTAAGGAAGGGCTCCAGATCGTCTCTGTCTATGGCGGCCAGCCCATGGGCAAGCAGCTGGCGGCCCTCAAGCGGAACCCCCAGGTGGTTGTGGCCACGCCGGGCCGCCTGCTGGATCACATGAGTCGCCGCACCATCCGTCTGGACAAGGTATCCACCGTGGTGCTGGACGAGGCGGACGAGATGCTGGACATGGGCTTCTTCAAGGATGTGCAGAAGATCCTGGACCGCCTGCCCAAGGAGAAGCAGATGGTGATGTTCTCCGCCACCATTTCCCGGGAGGTAATGGACATCGGATGGCTGTACCAGCGGGATGCCGAGGAGATCACTGTCCAGCCCGTGGAGCTGAGCCGGCCCAAGATCACCCAGTACTCCTGCCAGGTGACGGGGCGGAAGAAGATTTTTACCCTGGCCGCGCTTATCAAGGGCCAGGAGTATCGGCGCGTGCTGGTGTTCTGCAACACCAAGTATGCCACCACCAGCCTCTGCGACCAGCTGTCCGCCTGCGGCGTTGCCGCGGAATGCATCAACGGGGACATGATCCAGGCCGCCAGGAACCAGGTGATGGCCCGTTTCAAAGCCGGGGAGCTGCCCGTCCTCATCGCCACCGACGTGGCCGCCCGGGGCATCGACGTCACCGATGTGGAGGCCGTCTTCAATTTTGACGTCCCCCAGGACAACGAATCCTACACCCACCGCATCGGCCGCACGGGTCGCGCCCAAAAGGAGGGCGCCGCCTATATCTTCTACGGCCCCGACGAGGTCCAGCGGCTGAAGAATATCATCCGCTATACCCGCAACGACATCCGCCCCATTCAGGTGGATGAAGCGGGAAAGATCACCCTCCAGGAAAAGTAATCCGCCCCCGAAGCCCTGGAGCGCAGATAGGAAAACGCCTGACACCGCCAACCGGCGGCATCAGGCGTTCTTGTTTTATCGGAAGGAACCAGGGGGTCTTAGGCGGCAGCCACTTCCACACCGTACTTCTTGGCAGCATATTTATGCAGAGCGAAGAAGGCGATGACGATGGTGACCGCGGCGGTAACCAGACCCAGGATGGGGGAGACCAGACCGCCCACCAGGAAGCCCAGCGCGGAGCAGATGCCCACGGTGAGGCTGTAAGGCAGCTGGGTGCGGACGTGCTGGATATGGTCGGCGCCGGCAGCGGTGGAAGCCAGGATGGTGGTGTCGGAGATGGGGGAGCAGTGATCGCCGAACACGCCGCCGCTGAGGCAGGCGCCGATCATCAGGCCCATGTCAACACCGAACTGATGGGCGATAGGCAGGCAGATGGGGATGGTGATGGCCCAGACACCCCAGGAGCTGCCGGTGGAGAAGCCGACCAGAGCGCCCACAACAAAGATGACCATGGGCAGGATGCCCGGGGCAATGTTGTTGGACTCAACGATATGGATGAGGTAACCCTTCAGGTCCAGATCGCCGGTGACTCCGCCGACGCACCAGGCGCAAACCAGGATGACGGGGATGTCGGAGTTGAGGGAGATACCTTTGCAGAACTCAGGCACCAGGTCGCCCAGCTTCATGATGCCGGAGCGGACGCTCATAAGGCCGGAAGCAACAGCGGCGACAAAGAAGCTGAGGATGATGGAAGCGGTGATGTTGCAGTTCATGAAAGCGCCGCCCACGCCGTTGGTGGCGGCGTCGCCGGTCCACATGATCATGGCCAGCAGGGTGCCGAACAGGGCGATGATGGGGACGAGGAAGTTGGCCAGGGTGAGATTTTTGCCGGCGAAGAGGGTATCCTCATCGATGTCGTACTTGGACATGGGGTTGTCGTTGGGGCCGATGAGCTTGCCGGTTTCCTCGGCGCGCTTTTCGGCCTCATACATGGGGCCGATGTCCAGCTTGGCCAGGATGACAAAGAGAAGGGCCAGCATGCCAAACAGAGCGTAGAAGTTGTAGGGGATGGATTTGACAAAGGTGATCCAGGGGTTATCGGAGATGGCCAGCAGGGCAAACTGCGCCGCAATCAGGCTGGTGGCGTAGGTGCTGTAGCTGGTGATGGGCGACAGGGTGGCAAAGGGGCAGCCCATGACGTCGCAGATGTAAGCCAGCTTGACGCGGGACACCCGGAACTTCTCGGTGATGGGGCGCATGATGGAGCCCAGGGTCAGGGTAGGCTCGGTAAAGATAAAAGCAAAGGCCGTGGCATAGGTGAGCACCTGGGCCTGTTTTTTGTTCTTGATCCCCTTGGCGACGGCCCCGCCGAAGGCCTTGGCCGCACCGGAAATCTTAAAGACGTAAACGAAGCCGCCGCAGGCAACGGTCAGCAGGATCATACCAGCGTTCCATTCGTTACCGATGTTGGGGATAAAGTAGTCGGTAATCATTTTGGGCAAGGCAATGATGGGATTCCACCCGTTGAGGATGGTGACGCCTACCCAAAGACCCATGATCAGAGAAAACACAGTTTGTTTGGTGATCAGGGCCAGGCCGATGGCGATCAGGGGGGGAAGCAGGGAAAGAATTCCATACTCCATAGTTTTGCATCTCGCTTTCCTTTAACGTTCTTGCCAGCCAGACGGTTCGTACATCCGGGTAGCATAGTATAATGATAGCTGAAAAAAGCATCGTTTGCAAGGCGGCTTTTGAACAATACCGCTAATCTTAACAGAAATCGGCTTAATATATAAAAATTTTGTGAATTTTTGGAACAAATGATATCGAAAATATTAATAAAAAAAGAACGGCGCGGCGGCCGTTCAGAAAGACAGATTTTTTAAATATTAACTTCAGCGGCGGACAACTTTCCGCAGCACGGCGGCCAGGGGAATGGTGATGGCGGTGGCGGCGATGGCTTCAATGACGCCGTTGAAGCTGATAACCCCGCCGATAACACCCATCAGTGTGGAGTAAGCGATGCCCCTGGCCTGGGCATAAGCGGGGCCAAAGAATACATAAATGCCCCCCATGACCAGAATGGTATTGGTCATAGAGCCCAGAAAGCCTGAAAGGGCGGCGGCCAGGCCCGTATTCTTCTGCACCCGCATCATCAGGCGGAAGACCCACCCGGCGACCACACCGATGAGGATGCGGGGAACCATGGCGATAACAAGG
>JAEXZK010000037.1 GCA_023451415.1 Bacillota bacterium
CGGAGGAAGAACCGGCGAACTGGGCGTCGCCATGCATCCGGCCCATGGAGTCGGTCAGGCCATAGGAGGCGGGGCCGGCGGCCATGTTGTCGGGGTGCAGGGTGCGGCCGGTGCCGCCGCCGGAGGCCACGGAGAAGTACTTGACACCGTTCTCGTAGGACCACTTCTTGTAGGTGCCCGCCACCAGGTGCTGGAAGCGGGTGGGGTTGGTGGAGTTGCCGGTGATGGAGACGTCCACCTTCTCCAGCTTCATGATGGCCACGCCCTCCAGGACGTCGTTGGCGCCGTAGCACTTGACCTTGGCGCGCTCGCCGTCAGAGAAGGGAACAGTGCGGACGATTTTCAGCTCGCCGGTGGCGAAGTCGTAGTCGGTCTCCACATAGGTAAAACCGTTGATGCGGGAGATGATATAGGCGGCGTCCTTGCCCAGGCCGTTGAGGATGATCCGCAGGGGCTCCTTGCGGGCCTTGTCGGCGTTGCGGGCAATGCCGATGGCGCCTTCGGCGGCGGCAAAGGACTCATGGCCTGCCAGGAAACAGAAGCACTTGGTCTCATCCCGCAGGAGCATGGCGCCCAGGTTGCCGTGTCCCAGGCCAACCTGACGCTGCTCGGCCACGGAGCCGGGGATGCAGAAGGCCTGGAGGCCGATGCCGATAGCCTCGGCGGCGTCAGCGGCCTTGGCGGCGCCCTTCTTCAGGGCCACGGCCACGCCCAGGGTATAAGCCCAGACGGCGTTTTCAAAAGCGATGGGCTGAACGCCCTTGACGATGGATTCCACATCGATGCCCTTGGAGGTGCAGAGATCCCGGGCGTCTTCCAGGGTGGAGAAGCCGTATTCTTTCAGACATGCCTCGATTTTAGGCATTCTTCTTTCTTTTCCTTCAAACTGTGCCATATCGTGTTACCTCCTCTATCCTTATTCTTCCCGGGGGTCTATGTATTTGGGGGCGCCGGCATAGCGGCCGTAGGTGCCGATGTTCTTCTCAAAGGCCTCCTTGGGGTCCTTGCCATGACGGATGTCCTCCAGCATTTTGCCCACCCGGACAAACTTGTAGCCGATGGCCTCGCCATTGTCGTCCACGGCCACAGAGAGGATGTAGCCCTCGGCCAGCTCCAGATAGCGGACGCCCTTGGCGCCGGTGGAGAAGATGGTGCCGACCTGGGAGCGCAGGCCCTTGCCCAGATCCTCCAGGGAAGCGCCGATGGGCAGGCCGTCCTCGGAGAAGGCGGTCTGGCTGCGGCCGTAGACCAGCTGCTTGAAGATCTCCCGCATGGCCACGTTGATGGCATCGCAGACGAGGTCGGTATTCAGGGCCTCCAGCAGGGTCTTGCCGGGCAGGATCTCGCCGGCCATGGCGGCGGAGTGGGTCATGCCGGAGCAGCCCAGGGTCTCCACCAGAGCCTCCTGGATGATGCCCTCTTTGACGTTGAGGGTGAGCTTGCAGGCACCCTGCTGAGGAGCGCACCAGCCCACGCCATGGCTCAGGCCGGAAATATCGGTGATCTGATAGGCTTTGACCCATTTCCCCTCTTCGGGAATGGGCGCGGGTCCATGATGCGGGCCCTTGGTCAGGGTGCACATGTTTTCAACTTCGTGAGAATAGTTCATATCCGTGCTCCTTTCGGGTAACAGTAGTGTTAGATTGCATCGGAGGACAAGGGCGGCTTTCCTCCTGTCCGTCAATGCTTACCTCCATTATTATATCGGGTCGTGAATCCTTTATCAAGGGCGGCAGGCGGTTTTCGGCGAATTTTCGTGTACTGTCCAAATTTAACGCTTTGGAAATAGATTTGACATAGTTATGTTTGACAACCTGAGTGCCGAAGGGGTACAATAATAACGTTGCTTTGCAAGAGCTTATCCGCCTGACAGCGGCCTTTTGCCCTTGCTTGCCCAGGCGGGCGCGGGCCCGCCGCCGCTCCCCGCAGACACGGCCCTGCCAAAAGTGTCCGGCGCCGGAGCCGGGCGGCTTTGCCGGAACAGATATTGATCCGGCGGCGAACTCCCGCGGGGAACGCTCGCGGATTGCCGGGGGCTCAAACGGTACGGACAGATCTCCCGCTGCCAAAGCCGTCCCCGTGTGGTGCATACATGAATCAAAATGCCGGCTTCGGCGGCGATGAAAGGTATCAGAGGTGACCAGTATGGGCTTACTCCAGAAGATCTTTGGCTCCTACTCCGAGAAGGAGCTCAAGCGCATCCAGCCCCAGGTGGATAAGGTCCTGGCGCTGGAGGAGCGCTATAAGGCCATGAGCGACCAGGAGCTGAGGGGCCAGACCGCTCTGCTCAAGGAACGGCTGGCAGGGGGAGCGTCCCTGGACGACATCCTGCCCGAAGCCTTTGCCACCTGCCGGGAGGCGGCCGCCCGGGTCCTGGAGATGCGGCATTTTCCCGTCCAGGTCATCGGCGGCGTCATCCTGCACCAGGGACGGATCGCCGAGATGAAGACCGGCGAGGGCAAAACGCTGGTGGCCACCCTGCCCGCCTACCTCAATGCCCTTGGCGGCAAGGGCGTGCACATCGTCACCGTCAACGACTATCTGGCCCGGCGCGACAGCGAATGGATGGGCAAGCTGTACGGCTATCTGGGCCTGACCGTGGGCCTGGTGGTCAGCGGCATGACCCCTCAGGAGAAGCAGGCCGCCTACGCCGCTGACATCACCTATGGAACCAACAACGAGTTCGGCTTTGACTACCTGCGGGACAACATGGTGGTCTATAAGCAGAACCTGGTCCAGCGGGGCTGGAACTACGCCATTGTGGACGAGGTGGACTCCATCCTCATCGACGAGGCGCGCACCCCCCTCATTATCTCCGGCCAGGGGGATAAGTCCACCGACCTGTACAAGGTGGCGGACAAGTTTGCCAAGGGCCTCAAGATGATGAAGGTCAAGGAAGTGGACGAGAAAGAGGAACAGGACGACCTGGACGCCGACTACATTGTGGACGAAAAGGCCCGCACCGCCACCATCACCCCTCACGGCGCCAAAAGGGCGGAGGAGTACTTTGGCATCGAGAGCCTCAACGATCCCGAGAACCTCACCCTGGCCCACCACATCAACCAGGCCATCAAGGCCCGGGGCGTCATGCAGCGGGATGTGGACTATGTGGTCAAGGACGGCCAGGTCATCATTGTGGATGAGTTTACCGGCCGCCTGATGATCGGCCGCCGCTACAACGAGGGCCTCCACCAGGCCATTGAAGCCAAGGAAGGGGTCAACGTGGAGCGGGAGTCCAAGACCCTGGCCACCATCACCTTCCAGAACTACTTCCGGATGTACGACAAGCTGGCGGGCATGACCGGCACCGCCATGACTGAGGAAGCCGAGTTCCGGGAAATCTACCGCCTGGACGTGGTGGAGATCCCCACCAACAAGCCCCTGGCGCGCCAGGACAACCCCGATGTGGTCTACAAGACCGAAAAAGGCAAGTTCGGCGCTGTCATTGAGCAGATCGTGGCCTGCCACCAGAAGGAGCAGCCCATCCTGGTGGGCACCGTTTCCATTGAGAAATCCGAGCTCCTCAGCAGTATGCTTAAGCGCCGGGGCATCAAGCATGAGGTCCTCAACGCCAAGTACCATGAGAAGGAAGCGGAGATCATCGCCCAGGCCGGCAAGCCGGGGGCGGTGACCATCTCCACCAACATGGCGGGACGCGGCACCGTCATCATGCTGGGCGGCAACGCCGAGTACCTGGCCAAGTCCCAGCTCCGCCGGGAGGAATACGACGAGGACATGATCTACGAGGCCGCCAGCTACGGCGAGACCGACGACCAGGAGATCCTGGCCGCCAGGGCTCGCTTCCGGGAGCTGCTGGCCCAGTACAAGGCAGAGATCGCCCCCGAGGCCGAGAAGGTCCGTGCGGCCGGCGGCCTTTACATCCTGGGCACCGAGCGCCATGAGTCCCGCCGCATCGATAACCAGCTCCGGGGCCGTGCCGGACGCCAGGGCGACCCCGGCGAGACC
>JAEXZK010000042.1 GCA_023451415.1 Bacillota bacterium
CGGCGCGCGCAAAAAGCGGCCCATCGCCCCCGGGCGTGGGATGCTGGCGCTGCTGCTGGCGGGCCTTTTCGCCATGGCGCTGCTGCGCTGCTTTATGATCGCCTTCGTGGAGGTGGCCAGCTTCAACATCGGCACCTACGCGATGTATCTCTCCACCGTGCACCCGCTGCTGCTCCTGTTCAGCGCGGCGGGCATCCTCACCCTCTGGAAGGAGAACGTCTCATGGCAGAACTGATCGTGGTGGGCGCGGGCGCCGCCGGGCTGATGGCGGCGGGCGCGGCCTGCCGGCTGGGCCACCGGGTCACCGTGCTGGAACACAGCGAGATGCCCGGCAAGAAAATTCTGGTCACCGGCAAGGGGCGGTGCAACGTCACCAACAACTGCACCCCCGAGGAGTTTATCCGCAATGTGCGCACCAATCCCCGCTTTTTATACAGCGCCATCCATGCTTTTAACTGCCAGGACGTGATGGAATGGATGGAGGGCCTGGGCGTCCCCCTGAAGACCGAGCGGGGGAACCGGGTTTTCCCGGTGTCGGACAGCGCCCGGGATATCGCCGACGCCCTGACAGCCTTCGCCAGGGAAGGCGGCGCCCATATTTCCACAGGCAAGGTGGTCCGCCTTCTCCTGGAGGACGGCCGGGCGGCTGGGGTGGAGCTGGAGGACGGGACCTGTCTGACGGCGTCCGCCGTAGTGGTGGCCACCGGGGGGATGAGCTATCCCGCCACCGGCTCCGACGGTAGCGGCTATGAGCTGGCCCGCCAGGCGGGGCACACCATAGTGCCCCCCAGGGCCTCCCTGGTGCCGGTGGAGTGCACCGGAGATTTTTACAGCAGCCTTATGGGCCTGAGCCTGCGCAACGTCACCCTGTCCCTTTATGCCAAGGGGGGCAAAAAGCCCCTGTACAGCGAGCTGGGGGAGATGCTGTTTACCCATTTTGGCGTATCCGGGCCCCTGGTGCTTTCCGCCTCCTCTTATATGAAAGGGGCGGCCGGGGACTACCGGATGGAGATCGACCTCAAGCCCGGCCTGGACCGCCAGCAGCTGGATACCCGCATCCTCCGGGACTTTGAGGAACAAAAGAACAAGGACTTCCGCAACAGCCTGGGGGCCCTGCTGCCCCGGACCATCATCCCCACGGTAGTGCGGCTGTCGGGGATCTCTCCCGAGGCCAAGGTCAACCAGATCACCCGGGAGGAGCGTCAAAGGCTGGAGGAGGTCATCAAAGCCTTCCCCCTGGAGCCAAAGGCCCTGCGGCCGGTAGAGGAAGCAGTGGTCACCAGCGGCGGCGTGGACGTCCGGGAGGTGGACCCCAAGACCATGGAGTCCCGGCTCTGTCCCGGCCTGTACTTTGCCGGAGAGGTGCTGGATGTGGACGCCTACACCGGCGGCTTCAATCTCCAGATCGCCTTTTCCACGGGCTTCCTGGCCGCCAGGAGCCTGTAAGTGAAAAAGCAACCCTAACACCACATGCCCGCAGTTCGCAGACTGGCGGGGCTTTCCCGCCAGTGAGACATCCTGGCTGCCCCAAAAGGGCTGTGGCGGCCGGCTCCCCTGATGAGCCTGCCCAAAGCCTTCCGGGGGGCGCTCTCAGTGGCGGAGCGGGCGGCTTTGACGGCCTGCCGGCTCCCTTTGCCTTGGCCCCGGCGGCAATATTCCGGGGAGATCGCCAGGGACCCCTCAAAGTCTCTCATCATTACCTTGCTTCGCGTGACGAGAGCCCTCTCTTATAACATTTTTATGCCGGTGCGAAGCGGCGGAATGGAGTATTCAGATGACGTATTCCATCGCTCTGGACGGCCCTTCGGGGGCCGGGAAGAGTACTTTGGCAAAAGCCGTGGCACAGCGCCTGGGCATCCTCCATGTGGACACCGGAGCGATGTACCGGGCCATCGGCGTTTATGTCCTCCGTCAGGGCAAAAATACCGCCGATCCCGCACAGGTGATCCCGTGCCTGCCCCATATACACATTTCCCTGCGGTTTGGGGAGGACGGGCAGCGGATATTCCTGGATGGGGAGGATGTTTCCCAGGCCATCCGGGAGCCGGAGGCCTCCATGGCCGCCTCCAATGTGTCGGCCATCCCCGAGGTGCGGGCCTTCCTGCTGGAGCAGCAGAGGGACTTGGCCCGGCAGAGCAGCGTCATCATGGACGGCAGGGATATCGGCACGGTGGTCCTTCCCGACGCCACGGTCAAGATATTCCTCACCGCCGCCCCCGAGGCCCGAGCCCGCCGCCGCTGGAAGGAGCTGCGGGACAAGGGCCACGACGTGGCGTATGAGGACATCCTGGAGGAAGTAAAGCTCCGGGACTACAACGATTCCCACAGGGCGGCCGCGCCCCTGAAACAGGCCCCCGACGCCCTGCTGGCCGACACCACCAGTCTGGATTTCCAGCAGTCGCTGGAGCTTCTGCTTTCTATTATCAAAGACAGGACGTGAGCCCATGACCCCATTTTACCGATTCGCCCGCCGGGTGACAATCATCCTGCGCTGCCTGTTCTTCCGGGTCTCTTACGAGGGCCTGGAAAATATCCCTGCCACAGGGGGGTATCTGGTGGTGTGCAACCACCGTTCCTTCCTGGACCCCGTCTTTCTGGCTCATGCCTTCCGGCGTCAGCTTTTCTTTATGGGGAAGGCGGAGCTTTTCCGCAACAAGTTTGCCGCCGCACTGATGAAGGCCCTGGGGGTCTTTGCCGTGGAGCGGGGCGCGGGAGACACCCGGGTCATCGACCATGCCGTGGAGCTGGTAAACGACGGCCGTCTCATTGGGATATTTCCCGAAGGGACCCGCTCGCCCGACGGCCAGCCCCTGCGGCCCAAGTCGGGGGCGGCCCTGGTGGCCAAGCTTTCCCGGGCCGATATCATCCCCTGCGCCATTCTTTTTGAAGGCCGGATGAAGCTGTGGAAACGGGTGAGGATCAAGTTTGGCACGCCGGTGCCCTTTGAGGAGCTGGGCTTTACCGATGACAGTTCCACCTCCCTGCGCCGGGCTGCAAAGCGGATCATGGCACATATTGTGGATTTGATGGAACTGGAGGATCGCGCAGTTGAAAGAGATTAAAGTTGCCAAAAGCGCGGGCTTCTGCTTTGGCGTCAGCCGGGCGGTGGAGATCGTCCGGCAGGAAGCGGACAGCGGGCGTCCCGTCTGCACCCTGGGGGAGATCATCCATAATCCTGTGGTGGTGGAGGATTTTGCCGCCAGGGGCGTCACGGTGGTGGACCGGGTGGAGGACTGCCCGCCCGGCAGGACGGTAATCATCCGGTCTCATGGCGTTCCTTCCAGGGTTTATGAATATTTGGAGTCTCATGGAATACCCTATATAGACGCAACCTGTCCCTATGTCCTGCGCATCCACAAAATCGTGGGGAGCCAGCCGGAAGGGACCCATATCCTTCTGCTGGGGGACAGGGATCACCCGGAGGTTCAGGGGATCGCTGGGCACTGCAACCGTCCCTGCACCATTGTCAAAAACGCGGACGAGCTGGAAAAAGTTGTAATACTTTTGAAAAATCAGGGCGTTGAAGCTTTTATTTTGGCCTCGCAAACTACTTTTGACCGGCAAGAATGGAAGAAATCCGCGGAAACCGCAAAAAAAGTGTGTACAAACCTGAATATTTTTGATACAATATGTAAAGCCACTGTTACAAGACAGGAAGAGGCGCGTGAGTTATCGCGTCTTGCTGATGTAATGGTAGTGATCGGCGGCCGGCATAGCTCCAATACCAAAAAGCTGTATGACATCTGCAGAGGCAATTGTCCGGCCATTTTGGTGGAACGGGCAGAAGAGCTGGACGATCACCAAGAGCTTTTTGCCAAGGCAAACCTTATTGGAATTACTGCCGGCGCCTCGACCCCGGCTTGTATAATTAAGGAGGTTCAACATTCCATGAGCAGACTCGATAATATCAATAATGACATGACTTTTGAGGAGATGTTAGATCAGTCTTTCAAAAGTACATATAATGGGGAGAAGGTAACCGGCGTCGTTACCGGCATTAAGCCGAACGAAATCTCGGTAGACATCGGCACCAAACATGCCTGTTATGTACCGCTTCATGAGCTGACCGACGACCCCACCGCCAAGCCCGAGGACCTGGTCAAGATCGGCGACGAGATCGATCTTCAGGTCATCCGCATCAACGATGTGGAAGGCACCACCATGCTTTCCAAGCGGAGGCTGGATCAGGCCGCCGGCTTTGAAAAGGTCATGAATGCCGGCGAGACCGGCGAGATCCTCACCGGCAAGGTCACCGAAGTGATCAAGGGCGGCGTTCTGGCCCTGACCAATGGCGTCAAGGTATTTATTCCCGCATCCCAGTCCAGCGTCCCCCGCGACGGAGACCTGAACACCCTGCTCCACAAGGAAGTGCAGTTCAAAATCCTGGAGACCAACCGCCAGCGCCGCCGCGCCCTGGGCTCCATCAACGCTGTTATCCGTGAGCAGCGCAAGGTCCTGGCTGATAAGTTCTGGGCTGAGGTCGAGGTGGGCAAGGCCTACACCGGCGTCGTCAAGTCCATCACCAACTTTGGTGTGTTCGTGGACCTGGGCGGCGTTGACGGCCGCATCGGTATGACCGATCTTACCTGGCTGCGGGTCAAGCACCCCTCCGAGGTGGTCAGCATCGGCGACACTGTGGAGGTCACCGTCAAGGATATCGATCCTGAAGCCAAAAAGGTTTCCCTTATCTACAAAAAGAGCGAGGACAACCCCTGGGAGATCATCAAGACCAAGTATCAGGTGGGCGACGTTGTCCATGTCAAGATCATGTCCATCACCGCATTTGGCGCTTTTGCCCAGATCATTCCCGGCATCGATGGCCTGATCCACATCTCTCAGATTGCCAAAGAGCGGGTGGAAAAGGTTGCCGATAAGCTGAAGGTGGGCGACGAGGTAGATGCCGTTATCACTGAGCTGGACTACGACAAGAAGCGTGCCAGCCTCTCCATGAAGGCGCTCCTTACCGACGGTGAGCCTGTGGAAGAGACCTTTGGAGAAGCTTCCTCTGAGGAATAAAACTGAAAAAACACTTAAAAAGGTGAACGGCTTGGCCGTTCACCTTTTTTGCACCCCCCGGCAGAACACCGGGGGCAGAATTTTTAGGGCTTAAACATCCCCGTTTTTAGCTTTGCAGATCAGCTGGGTCATGGTTCCCATAGGGCAGTAGACACACCAGCTGCGGGGCTTGAACAATACCATGGTAAGGAGCCCCAGCACCGTGGAGGTGAGCATAACGCTGTAAAACCCAAAGGCGAATTGGGCCACACCGGCGTGGAAGAGGGTGCCGTGATAGGCCCAGTGCCAGGGGAGCTTAAAGGTCCATAAGAGAGTTACCGCCTGTCCCAGGTTCCGGACGCCGGCAAAGACCAGATAGGTGTTCCAAAGCATCAAGAAGAACATTGCAAAGAAAAACACCAGAAACCCGTAGCGGAACCACTTGCTTTTCATCCATTTTGGAATGTCCCTTTTTCGGGAAAGGCCAAAGCGCCCACCCAGCAGGGCAAACAGCTGCCCGCGGCCGCAGTAGCGGTTGCAATAGCCCTTGTTTCCTCCAACGATGGAAATAAGCAGAGGAATGAAAAAGCAGAGCAGGCCCAGCCAGGCAAAAAGAATATTGAAAAAGCCCAAAACAAGATAGGTCAGGGAGGCTATCCACAGATAGTCATACCATTTTTTCTTCAAGTCTCCACCTCCCGAATCTCAATAACGGTGGCGGGACATTCCACGACGCACTTGCCGCAGCCCACGCATCTGGCAAGGTCCACCCGAGCCGAAATGCCTTTGATGATTTCGATAGCGGAGAGGGGACAGACCTTGACGCAGCAGCCGCAGGCCACGCAGTCGGATTGATGGACAACGGCCCTCCGCCGCTTTTTTATGGCAGCTTCCATGGTTGAACTCCTTCCGAAAAGACAGTGATATCATTATACACGGCGGCAATGGAAGCTTCCGTGACAAAATCACGTTGACAGACCGCTGCTGCCGGAAGGAGTAAAAGCTCCGCACGTTTTTTGCGGCCCGGGCTTCTGCCTCATTTCACTTTAGAAGTCACAGGCGCTTGGCTGCCATGGCGTGAGATGTGAAAAATGCTGCCTTCCAGTACCGGACACGCAAGGCAAAACAAGGCTTTTCTCATTATGTTATGAGGCAATAAAGAATAATTGCTATGCTAAACCGGGGGAATGCAGGGCGGGACCGGTCCATGGGCCGCGAAACAAATGGATACGGGGGTACCCGCTGGAAGGCCTTTTGGCACGGAGACTGCTGGAAATATGATCAGGCCCCCGGCAAAGCCGGGGGCCTGAATCGAAAAGTATGTTAAGTGATAAAAAATTTTTGCACCGGGGATCATCCTTTCCAGCCCACAAGGGCCGCCAGTTCCCGATCGATAACCACTGTGACATTGCCATGAAGCTTGAGGAGGGTGCTGGGGTTTTGTGTGGTGACCCAGTCATCCATGATCAGCCCTTTGATGGCCGCCACTTTGGAGGGGCCGGAGGCGATAAGCATGATCTCCTTGGCGGAGAATATGTCCCCAATGCCCATAGTCATGGCGCGGCGGGGCACCTGGGATTCATCTTCAAAATAGCGGGAGTTGGCCCGGATAGTGCTTTCGTCCAATTCCTCCAGATGGGCGCTGGCACGCAGCCGGTCCCGGGCCTCGTTAAAGCCGATATGACCGGAAACACCGATGCCCAACAACTGGAAGTCGGTTTGACCGCCCTCGCGTACCTTGGAGCGGAATGTTTCAACCTCCTGGTCAGGATCGCCCATGCCGCCGGGGACATATGTATTGGCTTTATCAATGTTGACATGATCGAAGAGATGTCGGTTCATGTACTTCCGATAGCTTAAGTCGTTGCTGGGATCCATGCCCACATATTCATCCAGGTTGACAGTGCGCACCTGGGAAAAGTCGGCTTTGCCGGCTTGGTACAGCTCGACCAGATGGGCGTAGATGCCTTCACAGGAGCCACCGGTGGCCAGGCCCAGCTTGGCAGCGGGCTTATCAGCAATAATTTGGGCGATCCGCTGGGCGATATAGCGGCTGGAAGCGCTGAAACTTTCGGTGACGACGACTTTCATAGAACAACTTCCTTTCGTATTTGGTGCGGTGGTGGAAAAGGGGTAGAAACTCTTTCTTTATCAGTATACTCTATTTTATTGAAAAAAGCTTTACCTAATGATGTCATTTATTGTCCGTTAAATTTACAACAAATGATAGAAAGAACCAAAAAGCCGTCCACGGGAGGGCGGACGGCTGTTTTTGTATGCCGAAAATCACTCGCTGGGCGAGTGGTTCAAAAGAAGGCTAATGCCGGAGATGCAGACGAAAAAACTCCCTTTGCTTAAAATAAAGATGCGGTCTGCCAACTGCACCGAAGAAGCAAAGGGAGGTCATCCAAGATGAATGACGTAAATAGTTTATCTCATACGAGCTGGAATTGCAAATAT
>JAEXZK010000146.1 GCA_023451415.1 Bacillota bacterium
GGACTACCCCGTCTATTGGGACCGCATGGTCATCAACGCCTCCCAGGTCACCAATCCCTCCATAGACCCTCTCCGGGAGCCCATGGAAACCAGGACCTTCCTGGGGGCCAAGGCCGGGCGGATCCTCCGGGACGGAGAAGGCAATATCATCACCCGCACCACCCCCCAGCTGGAGCTGGCGGTGCCCATCATGTTCTCCGCCATGTCCTACGGGTCCATCAGCTATAACGCCCACGCCAGCCTGGCCCGGGCTGCCCAGGCCCTGGGCACCTACTACAATACCGGCGAGGGCGGCCTCCACCAGGACTTCTACCAATACGGCACCAACACCATCGTCCAGGTGGCCTCCGGGCGGTTTGGCGTCCACAAGGCATATCTGGAGGCCAGCGCCGCCATGGAGATCAAGATCGGCCAGGGGGCAAAACCGGGCATCGGCGGCCACCTCCCCGGGGCCAAGATCGTCGGCGACGTCTCCAAGACCCGGATGATCCCCGAGGGCACCGACGCCATCTCCCCCGCCCCTCATCACGACATCTATTCCATCGAGGACCTGCGCCAGCTGGTCTATTCCCTCAAGGAGGCCACCGACTACAAAAAGCCGGTCATCGTCAAAGTCGCCGCCGTCCACAATGTGGCGGCCATCGCCAGCGGCATCGCCCGTTCCGGCGCCGACATCATCGCCATCGACGGCTTCCGGGGTGGTACGGGGGCCGCGCCCACCCGCATCCGGGACGACGTGGGCATCCCCATCGAGCTGGCCCTTGCCAGCGTGGACCAGCGCCTGCGGGACGAGGGCATCCGCGGCAATGTTTCGGTGGTGGTGGGGGGCAGCATCCGCAGCAGCTCCGATATCGTCAAGGCCATCGCCCTGGGCGCCGACGCTGTCTATATCGGCACCAGCGCCCTGATGGCCCTGGGCTGCCACCTCTGCCGCAACTGCCATGCCGGGCGGTGCAACTGGGGCATTGCCACCCAGCGGCCCGAGCTGGTCCGCCGCCTCAATCCCGACATCGGCTGCCAGCGGCTCCAGAACCTGGTCACTGCCTGGAACCATGAGATCATGGAGATGATGGGCGGCATGGGGATCAACAGCATCGAGGCTCTCCGGGGCAACCCGCTGATGCTCCGGGGCGTGGGCCTGAACCAGAAGGAGCTGGACATCCTGGGCATCATGCACGCCGGCGAATGAGGGGGACGGACATGAAAAGGATCTATGTCAACGAAGAATGGTGCCTGGGGTGCCACCTGTGCGAATATTACTGCGCCTTTGCCAACTCCCATATGGACGACATGGTAAAAGCGCTGAAGGATGTGGTCATCAATCCCCGCATCCGCATCGAGGAGGCCGGGGGCATCAGCTTTGCCGTCTCCTGCCGCCACTGTGACGAGCCTCTTTGCGTCAAGAGCTGTATCTCCGGGGCCCTCACCATCCGGGACGGGGTCATCCGCATCGACCGGGACAAGTGCGTAGGATGCTACACCTGCATCCTTTCCTGCCCTTACGGGGCGGTCCAGCCCTCAGACCAGGGCGCGGTGCAGAAATGCGAGCTCTGTGTGGAAAACGCCGGAGGCGAGCCCGCCTGCGTGGCCCACTGTCCCAACCGGGCCATTGTATTTGAGGAGAGGTGAGGAATACTATGAGATATGTCATCATCGGCAATTCCGCCGCGGCCATAGGCTGTGTGGAGGGCATCCGCCAGCGGGATAAGGAAGGCGAGATCACCATGATCTCCCGGGAAGGTCCCTTTTCCTATTCCCGCCCGCTCATTTCCTACCTTCTCTGCGGCAAGACCGACCGGGAGCGGATGAAATACCGCCCCGACAGCTGGTATGAAGAAAACCGCTGCAAGCTTCTTTCCGGGGTGGAGGCTCTGGCCATCGACCCCGCCGCCAAAACCGTGGCCCTCAGCGACGGCTCCACGGTCCCCTATGACAAGCTGCTGGCGGCCACAGGCTCCATCCCTCTGGTGCCCCCCATCCCGGGGCTGGACCAGGTGAGCCGGAAGTTTACCTTCCTCTCCCTGGAGGACGCCCTGGCCCTGGAGGACGCCCTGACGCCCGAAAGCAGGGTGCTCATCATGGGGGCCGGGCTCATCGGCCTCAAGTGCGCCGAGGGCATCAAGGGCCGGTGCGGCTCCATCACCGTGGTGGACATGGCCGGCCGGGTGCTCCCCAGCGTCCTGGATGAGGAGGGCGCGGCCCTGGTGGAGGATCACCTGCGGTCCAGGGGGCTGCGCTTCATCCTGGGGGACAGCGCCGTCAGCTTCGGCCCTTCCCACGCCCGGCTGCAAAGCGGCGCGGAGGTCTCCTTTGATATCCTGGTGGTGGCGGTTGGCGTCCGGCCAAACACCGCGCTCCTGTCCAGGGCCGGGGCGGAACTGGGGCCCCGGGGCGGGGCGGTTACCGATCTTTTCGGGCGCACCACCATCTGCGGCGTTTATGCCGCCGGGGACTGCGCCCAAAGCCACGACATCGTCCACGGGGACGACCGGGTCCTGGCCCTCCTGCCGGGCGCCTACATGCAGGGGGAGAGCGCGGGGCTCCATATGGCCGGGGCGGAAAAGCCCTATGACAAAGCCATCCCCATGAACGCCGTGGGCTTCTTCGGCCTGCATATCCTCACGGCCGGCAGCTATGACGGGGAGGCCCTGGTGGAATCCGGCGGCGGAAACTACAAAAAACTGGTGACCAGGGACAACCGCCTGGTGGGGTATATCCTCATCGGCGACGTCGCCCGGGGCGGCATCTACACCGCGCTTATCCGGGAGCGGACCCCCTTGTCCGATATTGACTTTGGGCTCATCGCCCAAAAGCCGCAGCTGATGGCCTTCTCACGCAGGGAAAGGGCCCGGCAGTTAGGAGGTAAACATGAGTAACCCTGTCTGTGTCATCGACGCACATATGGATATGCATTTCCAGGCCCTAAACGAGGCGGTGAAGTCCGCCCCCGCCGGGGAGCTGCTGGTGGAGCGCTGCAACGGCCAGCGGTATCTGGGCTGCGGCCTGACCGCCGCCAAAACCGTCACCATCCAGGGCACGCCGGGTAACGCCCTGGGCGCCTACCTCAGCGGGGCCACCCTCCGGGTGGAGGGCAACGCTCAGGACGCCGTGGGCGACACAATGGACAGCGGCGCCATCCTCATCCACGGCCGCTGCGGCGACGCCGTGGGCTATGGCATGCGGGGCGGACGCATCCTGGTGGAGGGGGACGTGGGCTACCGGGGCGGCATCCATATGAAAGCCTACAAGGACAAGGTCCCCGTTCTCATTGTGGGGGGCAGGGCCGGCAGCTTCCTGGGAGAGTATCAGGCGGGCGGCGTCATCCTGGTGCTGGGCCTGGGGGGCGACGGCAGCGCCCCGGTGGGCTACTTCTGCGGCACCGGCATGCACGGCGGCAAAATCATTCTCCGCTGCACCCAGCCTCCGGCAGGTCTTCCCGGGCAGATCGCCTGCCGTAAGGCCGGGCCGGAGGACCTGGCAGAGATTTCATCCCTGGTGGAGGAGTACGCCCGGGAGTTTGGCGTACCCGTGCAAACAATCCTGGAAAGCAATTTTTATCTTCTCACCCCCAACAGCAAAAACCCTTACAAACAGCTTTATACCCACAGCTGACCCGGGGCATCCTATCCACAGGCCCGGGCTTGCAGAAGGGGGCCCTCCCCACCGCCTGCCCGCAGGCAAAAAAATCTTCCGGGGGCGTTGTTCTCCTCTGCCCGCCGGTGCTATAATACATTATTATAGAACAAAAACATCCCCCCGCTTTGGCTGACGGAAGAGAAGGAACTTTAGGAGGATTGCGGATATGAAAACCACCCAGCGCGAGGTCCTGCAATTTGTGGCGGAGAATGACGTCAAGTTTATCCGGCTGGCTTTCTGCGACGTCTTCGGCTTCCAGAAGAACGTGGCCATTATGGCCGACGAGCTGGAAAGCGCCTTTGACCACGGGGTGACCTTTGATCCGTCTGCCTTGGGCGGGGTCTGGCAGGGGGCCCAGGCCCACGACCTGCTCCTCTTCCCCGACCCCGCCACCCTGGCGGTGCTGCCCTGGCGGCCCCAGCAGGGCCGTGTGGTGCGTTTCTTCTGCGATATCCTCACCGCCTCCGGCGAACCCTTTGCCGGAGACTGCCGCGCCATGCTCCGCCGGGCCTGCCGGGAGGCCGATCTCATGGGCTACACCTGCCAGATCGGGCCCGAGTGCGAGTTCTATCTCTTTGAGGCCGACGAACACGGCCACCCCACCAAGGAGCCCCACGACCGGGCGGGGTACCTGGATATCGCGCCCCTGGATAAGGGGGAAAACGTCCGGCGGGAAATCTGCCTCAACCTGGAGGAGATGGGCGTCACCCCCATCAGCTCCCATCATGAGTCGGGCCCGGGACAGAACGAGGTGGACTTTAAGTACAGCGACGCCCTCTCCGCCGCCGACAATCTTACCACCTTTAAAGCGGTGGTCAAGTCGGTAGCCGCCCGCAGCGGCCTTTACGCCTCCTTCCTGCCCAAGCCCCTCCAGGGGGAATGGGGCAGCGGCCTGCATATCAACATCTCCCTCCGGGGCGGGGACCACAATCTCTTTGAGCGGGAGCCGGAAACCCTCTCCCCTGAGGCGGCCTCCTTTATGGCCGGCGTGCTCCGCCGCATCGGCGAGATCACCCTTTTCCTCAACCCCCTCACCAACAGCTACCAGCGTTTTGAGCATCGGGATACCCCCCGGGTCATCACCTGGGGGTGGCAGGACCGCTCCCATCTGCTCCGGGTCCCTGCTGCCTCCGGCGAGCTCGCCCGGATGGAGCTCCGCTCCCCCGACCCCTCCGCCAACCCCTACCTGGCCTTCTCCCTGCTGCTGCTGGCGGGGCTGGGGGGG
>JAEXZK010000150.1 GCA_023451415.1 Bacillota bacterium
CTCCAAAGGCTGTATCAGTCCTCCTGGAGAGAGGAGCAAAAGCCCCGGTCCGCCGTACCGGCTCCCGCCACCGCCCCAAAACCGGCCCAGCCTGTTCAGTCCGCTCAGCCCGCTCAGCCCATCCAGCAGAGGCTGATGCCGGAGGAGCCACAGGTGCGCCTGGAAGGCGCGGAAGCAAAGCCGGTGCGCTTCATCGGCGAGGCTTTCCACACCTTTCTTCTTGCTGAGCGGGAGGGGGAGCTCCTGCTCATCGACAAGCACGCCGCCCATGAGCGCATCCTCTTCGAGAAGCTGAAGGCGGCGCACCGGGAGGGGGAAGTGCCCCGGCAGGTGCTTTTGGCCCCGGCCCGGGTGGCCCTGACCAAGGACCGGTACGACGCGATCCTGCAAAATTTGACGCTATTGTCCCGGGCGGGCTTCGCAGTGGAGGATTTTGGGGACGGATCGCTGCTGGTTCGGGAGATTCCGGCCATTTTAGACATGGGACAAGTGGAAAATATGATGGAGGAGATTGCGGAGATGCTCTGCAAAGGGTACAGCCGCCTGGAGCTGGAACTTTTTGATGATTTGTATCACTCCATAGCCTGCAAAGCCGCTGTAAAAGGCGGAAGCTTTACAGGCGAACAGGAGGCCAAAGAACTGGTGGAATTTCTCCAGAACGACCAGGCCATCCGCAACTGCCCCCATGGCAGGCCGGTGATGATCGCCATGAAAAAACGGGAACTGGAAAAGATGTTCGGACGGATCGTCTGAGCAGGCAAGTACAGAAGATAGGAAAGAAAAGGAGGGAGATGTCCATGGAAAATCGGGAACGCATCCCCCTCCTTGTGGTTGTGGGCCCCACAGCCTCCGGAAAAACGGGGCTTTCCATTCGGCTGGCCAAGGCTCTGGATGGCGAGATCATTTCCGCCGACTCCATGCAGGTCTACAAAGAGATGAGCATCGGCACCGCCAAGCCCACCCCGGAAGAGCAGGAGGGGGTCCCCCATCACCTGGTGGACGTCCTTGGGCTGGGGGAGACCTTCTCGGTGGCGCAGTATGCCCAGCGGGCCAGGGAGGCCATTGCCGGCGTACACAGCCGGGGAAAGCTGCCCATCCTTACAGGGGGGACAGGCCTCTATGTAAACGCCGTTGTGGACAATATCACTTTTTCCCCCGCCCCCTCGGACGAAGGGCTGCGGGAGGAGCTGCGGCGGACGGCGGAGCGGGAGGGCAACGGCGCGGTGCTGGAGATCCTCCGGGGCATCGACCCGGAAACGGCTGCCACCCTCCATGAGAACAACCTGGGCCGGGTCATCCGGGCCATCGAGGTCTACCGCACCACAGGGGTCACCATGGCGGAGCAGGTACGCCGTTCCCGGCAGGAGCCATCGCCCTATGACGTATGTATCATAGGCCTGAGCTACGGGGACAGGCAGGCCCTCTATGACCGCATCGGGCTCCGTGTGGATCAAATGCTCCGGGACGGCCTTCTGGAGGAGGCGGAAAGGATCCTCTCCAGCCCTCTTTCTGTCACGTCGGCTCAGGCCATTGGCTACAAGGAGCTTCGGGGCTATTTTTCCGGGGAGTGTTCTCTGGAGGAGGCGGCCGAAAATATTAAACGGGAGACCCGCCGCTACGCCAAGCGCCAGCTCACCTGGTTCCGGCGGGACGCCCGCATCCAGTGGATACTCTGCGACAAGGCCGGCGGGCCCGGCGGAGTTTTGGACCGGGCCATGGAGATCGTCCGGCGCTGGGAAGCCCGCAGAACGGGGGAGAAGCCTGTATGAAGAGCGGCATGGTGCGTTTCATTTCGGTGGTATTGGTCCTGTTCCTTCTGGTTTACGCCGGGTGGCAGACCTACCGTTTCTTCTTTGCGGGGTATAAGACCGAAGCTGCAGCGGGCTTTGAGGTGGCCCGCGCCGTCACGACAAAAGGAATCCTCATCCGTACCGAGGAGCCCCTGGAGAAGGATGTTTCCGGCGTGGTCCACTATGTGGCGGAAGAAGGGAAAAAGTTTATTTCCTCGACTCCCTTGGCGGAGGTATACGGCTCCCAGGAGGAAGCGGACGCCGCTGACCGCCGGGGCCGGCTGGAGGAAGAACGGGATCTGCTGAAGGGGATCCGGGAGAGTACCAGCACCGAACAGGTGCAGGACCTGGAAATCCTCAGCGGGGATATTTCCACCGCATTATCCAGGCTGACCCGCAGCTCCTGCTACGCGGACCTTTCGGAGGCGCGGGATATCCGGATGACCCTGACGGAAAAGTTCACCCGCAGGCAGCTGATTACGGGAGAGGCCAAGCCCCGCGACCTGGAGGATCGGGAGGCGGAGCTGGAAGCCCAAATGCCCAGCCTTCCGGCCGCTTCCCGGGTGTATTCCGCCCGGACGGGCTATTTTTCCCGGTTTGTGGACAACAACGAATACATGTTCGCCCCCGAGATGCTGGAAAACCTGAACAGCGCCACAATCCGGGAGCTGGCCTCCCAGGAGTATCCCTATGACGACACGGCCTTTGGTAAAAGCGTCACCAGCTTTACCTGGCATTATGCCACAACGGTGACCCTGGAGGAGGCGGTGATGTTTACTCCCGGC
>JAEXZK010000158.1 GCA_023451415.1 Bacillota bacterium
CTCCCCCAGGGAAGAGCTGCCGGGAACCATCCCTCCCGCCAGGGTCACCAGGTCCAAGGTGACCTCGTTGCCGTTGACGGCGGTGATGATGCCGCTGACGGCGGCGTCTCCGGCATCCTCCGCAGACAGGGAGGACGCCGGGGCGGAACTCCCCGCCAGGGCCGGGGAACAGCCCACCCCCAGGCAGAGGCAGAGCCCCAGGCAGAAAAATCTTTTTAAAATGTCCATGGCATACCGCTCCCTTTTATTCATGGTTGAGCGCCTCGATGGGCTTGAGGCCGGCGGCCTTGGCCGCGGGGTAGAATCCAAAGAGAGTGCCGGTGCCGATGGCAAAAAGAAGGGCCGCCACAGCTCCCATGGCGGAGGATTCCACCCGCATGTAGCCGGAAAGGATGGGCATCAGGCCAAGGCCAAGGCCTACCCCCACCAGCCCGCCAAAGGTGCTGATGACGTTGGACTCCAGCAGGAATTCCAGAAGGATATCCCGTTTGACGCAGCCCAGGGCCTTGAGGATGCCGATCTCCCGGGTGCGTTCCTTTACCGAAACAAAAAGGACGTTCATGATGCCGATGCCGCCCACGATAAAGACAATGCTGGCCACGGCGATGAGGAGGAGGGACAGGGTGTTGGCGGAGCTGAGAGCCGCCTCCATGCTGCTGCCCGCGTCGGTGATGGTGTAGGTGACGCTGGGGTGGATGTCCTCCAGGGTGGTCTGGACGTCGGCCATCACCGATTCCACATGGTCCACATCCTGGGCAAGGACTGTGACAACGGGGTCGATATCCCGTCCGAAGAGATACTTGGCCCCTGTATCATAGGGGACATAGATGGCGGTGTCGGGGCTGATGCCGGAAGAAACCGTGCCCATGGAGTCCAGAATGCCCACCACGGTGTAGTCCCGACCGTCGATGGTCACCACGCTGTTGAAAGCGTTCAGGTTCCCCCCAAAAATATCCTGGGCCACCCGGGCCCCCAGGACGCATACCTTATCCGCCATGTCGTTGTTTTCGTCGGTGATGAACTCCCCCATGGCCACGGTGAGGTTGGAGATATCGGCGTAGGCGGGCAGGACCCCGGCGATGGTGTAGTCCTCCTCTTCCTCCATATCATAGGCAAGGACGCTGTATGTGCCGCTGGCCAAGATGGTGACAGAGGTGATGTCCGGGACAAAGAGGGCGATCTCCTCCACGTCGTCGTAGCTGAGGGTGGCGCTTTGGGCGCTGCGGACGCCGGCAAAGCCGCCGCCTCCCCCGCCGAAGCCGCCGGGCATCCCGCCTCCCCCGCCGGGGCCGCCGCCAAAGCCGCCGGGCATCCCGCCTCCGACGCTTCCGCCGGGCATCCCGCCCATGCCGTCCTGCCCCTGCATATTGGCCTGGTAGCGGACCTCGATGGCCCCGGCGCTCAGGTTTTTGAACTGGTCGGCAACGTCCGCCTTGCCCCCCTGGCCGATGGCGATGACCAGGACGATGGTGGCCGCGCCCACGATGATGCCCAGGGAGGTCAGCAGGACCTTGAATTTGTTTTCCATAATATTGACCCAAACCAGGCCGAAAAGCTCTCCCAGGCGCATCAGCTGTTCACCTTACTTTCAATGAGGACGGTCTGGCCCTCCTCCAGGCCGGAGAGGATCTGGACGCTGCGGCCGTCAGAAAAGCCGGTCTCCACCTCCACGGCGGTGATGCTGCCGGCCTCGTCCTTCACCTTGACGGTGGAAACGCCGTTTTCGGTGGTTACCGCCCGGTTGGATACATAAAGGACGTCCGCCTCCTGCCGGGTGATAAAGGTGGCGTCGCAGGTCATCCCCTCAAAGACGTTTTCCAGCGCCTCGTCCACCAGGATGTTGACGGTATAGCTGACACTGGTGGAGCCCATTCTGACGGCGGAGTAGGAGATGCTGTCCACCGTGGCGGTGTAGGATTCCTCCGGGTAGGCGTCAAAATCCAGCTGCACATCCATCCCCAGGCTCAGGGTAGCGATGTCGTCCTGGGAGACCGCCGTAATCACATAAACCTTGCTGGTGGCAAGGCTGAGAAGGGTGGAACTGGCGTTGACGGTATCCCCCTCGCTGCAGCTCACCGACATCACCAGGCCGTCCACGTCGGCGGTGATGATGCCGTCCGAAAGGTATTGCCCCACCTCGTCCATCTCCTTCTGCGCAGCATTCATCTCCGCCCGGGCAGAGAATACGGCGGTGGCCAGCTGGGAGACGGTGGCGTTGTAGATGGTTTCGGCGCTGCCGCTTTGGGCGATGGATTTCTCCTTATCCGCTTCGGCGGTGACGGTGTTCAGGTCAAGCTGGCTTTCCAGCTTCTCCAGATTCAGCTCCGCGGTGGAAAGTTCTGATTTTTTGTCCGAGTACTCGTCGTCCGCCTCCTCATATTCGTCGTCGATGCGGTCATAGGCATCCTTGGCCTGATCGGCGGCGTCCTGGGCGTCGGTCACCGCCAGCTTGGCGGCCTCGTAGGCCTCGCCGTCGGCGTTGGTGAGCCCCGCCAGCGTCTCCTGGGCGGCGGTGAGCGCCTTTTTTGCGGCGTTGTAGGCGTCCAGAGCCTCGCTGCGCTGCCTGCGCAGCTCGGTGCGCTCGTCGGCAAGCTCGGTTATCTGGTCCCCAAGCTTATCCACCTTGTCCTCGGCGTTGGTGAGCTCGGCGTAGATTTCGCTGATGGAGTAATCATACTGAAGCTCGGCGGTCTCGCCCCCCAGGACGGTGGAATCGTAATCCAGCTTTGCGTCTAGCAGGCCGGTGGTCTGGTTCAGCTGGGCCTCTTCCAGCTTGAGGACGGCGGAGTTGTAGGCGTCCTCAAGGGTGCTGTATTCGTCCTGAAGGCTGTCCAAGTTCACTTTGAGAAGGGCTTCCCCGGAGGTTACCCGCTGACCCGCCTTGACATAGACCTCCTCCACCTCCACCAGCACGGGATAGCTGACCACAAAGGTCTCCAGGGAAGCCGTGCCCGACTCGGTGACGCCCACAGTCAGATCGCCCCGGGATACGGTTTCCTCCTTATACACCACGCCGGAATCGGACTGGCTTTGCCCCAGGGAGGCAAAAGCGGGGCGCAGGGCGGCAAAAGCCGCAGCGACCGCAACCAGAACGGCAGCAAAGGCGGCAGACCGCTTGTGAGCCCGAAAAAAATCCACAATCTTCATACCTCTAGCTCCTTTTTGCATTTTGTCAGCTCCCAGTAT
>JAEXZK010000003.1 GCA_023451415.1 Bacillota bacterium
ATTGAGGCGTTTGAGCCCGATATTGTGGTGGGCACCGGCGGCTACGTCAGCGGCCCCATTGTCCTCAAGGCTGCAAAATTGGGGATCAAGGCAGTGACACAGGAGCAGAATGCCTTTCCCGGCGTCACCACCAAACTTTTGGCCAAACATGTGGACAAGGTCCTCCTGGCGGTGGAGAAAGCGAAGGAATATCTGCCCGAAGGGGCCAAGTGGACCGTTACCGGCAACCCTGTCCGCCCCGATGTGCTGACGGCCAGCCGACAGGAGGCGCGCAGCAGGATGGGCATCCCCGACAACCAGCTTTGCCTGCTGTCCTTTGGCGGGAGCCTGGGGGCCCAGCGGGTCAACGAAGCTGTGGCCGACGTGATGGCCTGGCACGCCGCCAGCGGCCAGATCCGCCACATCCACGCCACCGGGCAGTATGGGGTGGAGCTGCTGCCGCGCTTGCTGGAAGAACGCAAGGTGGATTACAAGAGCAACCCTAACCTGGACATCCGGGAATACATAGACGACATGCCGGCCTGTTTGGCTGCGGCCGATCTGGTTATCTGCCGGGCGGGGGCCATTACCCTCAGTGAGCTCCAGGCTGCGGGCCGGGCGTCTATCCTCATTCCGTCCCCCAATGTGGCGGAGAACCATCAATACCACAACGCCATGGTCCTGGTTGACCGTGGGGCGGCGCTGATCCTTGAGGAAAAGGACCTCACCGGCCAGAAGCTCACCGGGATGGTGAGAGAACTGGCCAGGGACCGGGACCGTCTCCGCCTTCTGGGCGAGAATGCCAAAAAAATGGCCATAACCGATGCAAATGACAAGATCGTCAGAGAGATCATGGCGCTTTTGCGGTAAAAGCAGATGAACCGAATCCCCGGCTGCGGCATAGGATACATTTGCAGGCGGTTGTGTGAGGGGGTGACCCTTCACAGGGACTGTTAGGGTCGCCGCCGCCCAGCTTTTTTTCGGAAAGGGTGCAGATGTATGTCCGTTTACATAGTCGGGGGCAACAGCAGAATAGGGGGGAGCATTCAGGTTCATGGGGCCAAGAATTCTGCCCTCCCCATTCTGGCGGCGGCCGTCATCTGCGGCGACTGCGTGATTGAAAACTGCCCGGAACTCACCGATATTGCAGTGGCTCTGGACATCCTGGAACACCTGGGGTGCGAAGCGCGGCGGGAGGGGCATACCATCCTGACCAAGCGCCTGGAGGGAGGCGATCATCGCATCCCTGACAGCCTGATGAGCGCCATGCGCTCCTCCATCGTCTTTCTGGGCGGGATCATCGCCCGCCATGGTCAGGCGGAGGTCACCCTCCCCGGGGGCTGCGAGCTGGGTGCCCGGCCCATCGACATCCATCTGACGGCCCTTCGCCGCATGGGGGTGGAGATAGAAGACCGGGACGGCACCCTGTTCTGCAACGTGCCTCACGGGCTTCATGGCGCGGACCTCAGCTTCCCTTTCCCCAGCGTGGGGGCCACAGAAAATGTCATCATCGCCGCTGTCACCGCCCGGGGCGCCACACGCATCACCGGAGGAGCCCGGGAGCCGGAGATCGGGGATCTTATCGCTTTCCTTAACAGCTGCGGAGCCCAGATCACCACGAGCCTTGACGGCGTTATCACCATAGAAGGTGTGGAGGCGCTCCACGGCGCCGTCCATCGGGTCATTCCCGACCGCATCGCCGCCGGCACGTTCCTGTGCGCAGCGGCCATGACAGGGGGAGAGCTGGAGGTGCGAGACGTCAATCCCAGCCACTTGCTCTGCACTCTGGCATATCTCCATAACGCGGGCTGCCAGGTGCGCACCCGCATTGATTCGGTAGTCCTCAAGGGGCCTGAGCGCCTGGGAGAGCTGGGAATCGTCAAAACCATGCCTTATCCGGGATTTCCCACCGACATGCAGGCCGTGCTTATGGCTGCGGCGGCAACGGCGGAGGGAACGACCGTATTTGTGGAAAACATATTCGATGGCCGCTACCGCCACGTCAGCGAGCTCCTGAAACTGGGGGCGGACATCAAGCTGGTGGAACGGGTGGCGGTGGTTACGGGAGTGCCCGATCTCTATGGGGCACAGCTGCGGTGCACCGATCTCCGGGGCGGCGCGGCAGCAGTGTTGGCGGCCCTGTCCGCCCAGGGCCAGAGCGTTATCCGCGACCTTTGGCACATCGACCGCGGCTACGAGGATTTTTCTGGCAGCCTGCGGGCCTTGGGAGCGGATATCAGGCGGGAGGAAGTGGAATGGAACGGGAGTATAAGCCGAAGCGCCGTAAGCGCCGGCGCAAGAAAATAGTGGCTGCCGCCCTCTTCATGCTGGTGGTGCTGACCACCGCGGCCGTGGTGTGCCTGGCGATGTTCTTTAACATCACCGACATCACGGCTATCGGCGTTTCCCGCTATACTCCGCAAGAAATCGTAGAGGCGTCGGGTATCCTGGTGGATCAGAACATCTTTGCCGTGGATACCAAGAAGGTGGCCAAAGAGCTGACGGACCGGTTCCCCTATATCCAGGAGGCCAAGGTATCCCGTGTGCTCCCCACTTCGGTGGAAATTCATATCACCGAGGCTGAGCCGGTGGTGACCATTGTCAATTCTCAGGAGAGCTACACGCTCCTCAGCGAAACGGGCCGGGTCCTGGAGCTGGGGGAGGGTGTGAGCGGGGAGGGCCTGCCGCTGGTAGTGGGCACCGATTTCTCCCGGTTCCCGGT
>JAEXZK010000038.1 GCA_023451415.1 Bacillota bacterium
GGTCAAAGATCTCGCCAATCTGCTGGTAGCCCTCCTTGCGGGCCTTGGAGGCATAATAGGTGTATTTGTTGCGCGCCTGGGACTCCCCGGCGAAGGCCGCCATCAGGTTGGCCTGGGTTTTTGTTCCTTCCAAACTTTTGCTCTGTGCCATAAGACTATCCACTCCTTGCATCATTCTTACCCTGATTATTCCCCGGGCAGCCTGTGCTTAATACAAAAATCCGAGAAATTTTGGAGAGGAAGCCTTTGGGAGCGCAGCGGATGGAACCTCCGGTCAGTCAAACTCCCTGTAAAGAGCGATGACCTTGCCCAGGATGGACACCTCATCGACATAGATGGGGTCCATGGTGTCATTCTCGGGCTGGAGGCGGTAACCGCCGTTCTCTTTATAGAAGCGTTTGACGGTGGCTTCGTCTTCAATGAGGGCCACCACGATTTCACCGTTCTGGGCGGTTGGGGTCCGGCGTACGATGATGATATCGCCGTCCAGGATGCCCGCGCCTATCATACTTTCCCCCCGGACATGGAGGGCGAACAAATCGTTGGCCGCCAAGCTGTCGGAACGGTAGGGGATGTAGTCCTCGATCTGTTCCACCGCCAGGATGGGCTGCCCGGCGGTAACGGTACCCAGCAGCGGCACCCGCAGGCTGCGTCCGCTCCGGTCCTGGGGCAGGCGGATCGCCCGGTTGAGTTTATCCCCTTTTTCAATAAGGCCGTTCTCCTGGAGCTCTGTGAGATACTTGTGGGCGGTGGACGTGGACTTGATGTTCAGCTGGCTGCAAATTTCCCGCACCGAGGGGGGGAATCCTTCGTCGATCCGCTGACGGATGTATTCCAGGACCAGTTGTGCCTTGGGACTGATGTCAGGCATGGGGTACCTCCTTCTTGGAGCGCGGCGGAGTGGAAACACCGCTGCCCCGGATATTTTCTCACAGCCGGCCCGGACGGGGCCCGCCTTTGCTTTCTATTGGAAATAGTATAGCACATCTTGTGGGAAAAAGCAAACATATGTTTTTTACAAAAGGTTATTTGATTGTTCATAAGGCCGTAACAACTGAACCGGGCCGGATGGATATAATAAAGTTGTACTTAAGGGAACACACATCCATTCAAGTACAATACTACCCTCCTCAAAAAACACACACCTCAACAGTAAAACGGCGTCGCTCAGGTCGGAGCAACGCCGCTTTGCTGTTTTTGCGGTATTATTCAAAAAATGAGGGGCCTTTCGGCCCCTCATTCCGCCGCCGCGGAAAGAAAGCGAAAACCCTCTTCCTCGTCCGGGGACATGGTATAGATATAAATTCTTTCGTTCTGCGTCTGAAGGGGATCGGTATAGGTGCGCACTTCCACAATTATCGTTCCGCCGCTTCCTTCCCGGCTGCCCATGACCAGATAATCTCCCTCGAAGCCGCTACGGCCCGCTGTCATATACGCCTCCAGGCCGGCGTTATAGTACGCTGTGTCTCTGGCCTGAAAATCCTCCAGGCCGAAGTATGTCCAGGCAGCGTCAGACAGCTCCTGAGGGGAGATTCCCTCCATCACCTCTTCAAAGGCCTTGTCCTTGCTCAGCTGGCTCAGGCAGTATTCCGTCACCACCTCCGCAGGCAGCTCCGCCGGGCTCCCAAAGGGCTGGAAACCAAACAGGCCGATCATTTCCATGACCGCCTCGCAGGCCCCGTCTGTGCGCTCCTCGTAAGGAAGCTGGCTGTATGGCACGGGCTCCGCCGGCCGGAAGCTCCGGACCACCACCCCATCGGGGGAGCTTCCAAATCCCACTTCCATTTTATAAGTGCTCTCTCCATCGGCAAAGATGCCGGCGCCGCTTAGGACCTTCAGGGCGACCCGGTAGCTGCCGTAGCTGTCCCCTTCCTCCTGGGTATCGGTGATTTGTGCGTTTTCTATCTGGATGGCCCTCCACCCGCTATAAGTACCCTCCGGGGCCTCGGTGAGCATTTCAATCTTTCCGGTATCGGCAGCCTTTAACGCCTCCAGAAATGCCTCTGCAGCCGCCCTGGCGGAGCCCTCCACGGCCAGGGTCTCCTCATCGGAGCCCTCCCGGAGCAGGGTGCGCTCCCCCTCCTCCCGCGGGGTCTCCAGCCGCCACCCCTTCTCCGTCTTTGTCAGGGCCAGGGTGCACTGGTAAAGGGAACCGTCCAGGCTGTCTTCCTCCAGCGTAAAGACGGCCCGCTCTTCCGTTTCTTCCACCAGAACAGCGGTATCGTCCCGAGCTTCAAACCGTGGCATACGCAGCTCCCCCTGGGCGCTTTGATACAGTTTCCCGCCTTCTTCCAGGAAAAGCGGATGCCCCTGGCTGTCCTCCAGTGCCAGATACCCTTCTATGGTATCTCTGCCGGCATAGGTCTCTTCCAGAAGCTTTTCCAGGTCACTCATTGTCTTGTATTCTTCTGAGGCCGAGGGCCGATAAACACTGCCATCCCGTTCCAGGGCGGCTTCCGGCGAATCATCCACGGGCAGGCCCTGGGAGTAAAAGATGTAACAGACCTCATAGTCCTTTGCCAGGAGGTCTCCAAAAGCGGAAGCCGCATCCCTGGGGCTGCCGCAGGCTGTCAAAAGGGCAGCCAGCATCAGCGCCGCAGCCAGAACCCCGCTTCCCCACCGCATTTTTTTCATCCCATCCGCCCCTTTTTCAAAATCAGGTAGTTGCCGCTATGGGCTATTATACCCCCGCTCCCCTCCTGCATCAAGAAACAGATTCTGAACTTTTTGGAACAGTGTCCGTCAGCCGGCCCCAAACAATGAGGCGGTGGGTGAAGGTGACCACCGGCGTACAGGTAATCAGAGTGACCATAGAGGTCTCCCCCTCCTGGAGGGCGGTCACCCACACATCCGAGGGCTCCACCACCTGGGAGGCGTACACTTCATAGGTATAGGTGTTCTCGCTGTCCTCCAGGATGATCTGGTCGCCGGCTTTCACCTTGTCCAGATGGCGGAAGGGATGCTTGACCACCGATCCCCGGTGGCCCGCGATGACGCAGTTCCCTTCCTGGCCGGGATAAGCTGTCCCCGGCATGTGGCCCACGCCGTACAGCAGCTCCTGGCCGGTGCCTTCCACCAGGTTTTCGCTGATATCCAGCTTGGGCAGTTTGAAGACGCCCAGCTGGGTCAGCTGGATCTGGGGCAGCCCGGCCAGCAGATCGCCGTTTTCGGGCAGGGAGGCTTCCTCCGCCCCTGTCTCTGGGAACTGCTCAGGGGTAAGTAGGACGGCGTTGTCCAGAGGCGCCGGATCATCCGGAACCCTGTCCTGGGCCAGCCCCATGCGGACGGCCAACAGCCTCCATGGATAGTTGGCGGCCTCATAGCCCGCCCCCACCAGCACCAGGGCCAGCCCCAAAGCGATAAGGCTCCGGCTGATGCGTTTTCTTGTTTTCCGTTTCATATCCGGCGCATCCTTTCCTTTGCTGCACTGAATGCAATTTTACCAAATGAGCCGCCCCGCGTCAAACGGGGCGGCTCATTTTCAGATTATCGGGTTTGCCCTGGGCTGGGATTATTCATCCTCGTCCTCGTCATCCTTGGACTTTCTGCCGATGGCCCAGCCGGCAAACGCCAAGCCGGAGCCAATGATGCTCAGCACACCCACAGGGATGCCGCCGGCATTGGGCAGATTGCCCAGAGGCAGGAGCGGGTCGATGATGACCACACCGGGGGTGGGGTCGTCGTCATCCCGTCCGCCGCTGCGGTAGGTGTTGACCAGGGTCACAGTGTTCTTGTCTTCCATCACCACGCCGGCGGCGGCCACCACGATGATCTGGCCTTCAGCGTCCACCTTCAGCTCAACAATCATGTCGGACTTGGCGGGAGCGCGGTAGCGGGAGGGAACCTTGGTCTCCTTGAGTACATACTTGCCAGCGGGCAGATCCTGGAAGGAGGTATAGCCGTTGGCATCGGTAAGCTGCTGCTCACGGATCACAGTGCTGTTGCTGCCGCCGTCATAGCGGTACAGGGTGAAGCCGGCGCCCTGCAGGTAGCTGGTCTTGCCGCTTCTGGAGCCGTACTTTCTGACGTTCAGGTCGCCCAGCTTGGTCAGGTTGGTGGCGATGGTAGAGGCGCTGTCCTCGTCCACAGTGGGTACGAATTCAAAGACGTCTTCCCCGCCGGAGAAGGACACCAGCTGGTAAACAGAGCTGACGGCCAGCTTCTCCCGCACCTGATAGGGCACGCCGTAGATAAGGCCTGTAAAGGTAGCGCTGCGGCCCGCCTGGATCTCGATGGCATCGACGGGGCGGCTGCTCCACTGGATGCCCTCGGCGGTGTACTCTCCCTGGTACAGCTCAAAGGTGAAGAGCTGGCCGGGGGTCTGTACCACGGAGCCGGAAGCCATTTCCTTGGCCACACGGATGGAGCCGTCGGTGCGAATGTCGTTGTGCGCGGTGCGCACGGCGTTGGGGGCCTCGGAGGTCAGCACCGCAGTGGTGGGGTTGAGCTGCTTATCGGTTTCCTGGGTATAGCCCACGAAGTCGTAGCGGTCGTCGCCGGTGATGAGGCCGGAAGCCTCTTCCACCACATAGCTGCCCAGAGGCAGTTCCACAAACTTCACGGAGCCGCCGTCCTTCAGGGTGAAGGTGACCTTCCCCTCTGTAACGGCCATAGGAGCGCCATTTTCCACCTGGAGTTCCTTCAGGCCGGAGCCCTCGGGAACGGTGACGGTAAAGGTGAAGTCCTGATCGGGGTAGGGGTTCCGCTTGCTGTCCACCACGTTCTCCACAGTGAGGGTGCCGTTCTTGAGGACTTCATTGCGGGCGGTAAATTCCACTGTGGTGTTCTGGCCGTCCTTGGCGCCCAGGGTGAAAGTGAGGGTCTTGCCATCCTGGCTGACCTGGGCCCCTTCAGCGCCGGTGAAGGACTCAAACTGATAGCTGCTGCCCGGGTTCGTCTCGGCCAGGGTGTAGGTGCCGTAGGGCAGCCCGGTGAGGGCGGCGGTCAGATTCTCGGTGGTGAGCTCAATAGCCTTGGTCGCGGGGGTCTGGCCTTCCACGATGGGGCCGGCGAGGGTAAAGGTAAAGCTATCCTCATAGGGGACATAGCTGTTTGCGAAGATTTTGCTCAGGGTCAGGGCGGCGTCGCTCTTCACCTCATTTTCGGCGGTAAGGGCAATGGTCTTGCCGGCGCCGTCGATGGTGAACTCCGCAGTCTTGCTTCCGTCGGTGAGGGTCACGCCCGCGGCGGTCTCAAAGCCGTTAAAGGTGTAGTTGGCGTCCGCGTCCTCGGTGATCCGGTAGGTGCCGTAAGGCAGGCTGCCAAGCTCGCCGGTGAGGGTGTCGCCGTCCACGGTGAGAGTACGCTCTGCAGGGGTCTGGCCTTCCACGATGGGGCCGGTGACGGTAAAGGTGAAGTCGGTGCCCGGGAAGGCGTTGAGGCCTTCAAAGACCTTGTTCACCGTGATTTTGCCGTCGCTGCCCAGGGTGTTGGCCATGGTGAGGTTAAGGTTTTCCATATCCTCGGTGACGGTAAAGGTCTGGGCCGCTGCGCCTGTGAAGTCGGGAGCGGGGCTCACTTCCACGATGGAGTAATCGCTGCCAATCTGCAGGCCGCTGACATAGTTCTGAGAGTCTTTCGCGCTGTCGAAGGAGTCTCCCGCCTGCCACAGGACCAAAGCGCCGCCGGTGACGCTGGCGTCATGGCTGCCCACCTGGCCGGTGTAGAGGACGGCATCGCCCTTCTTCAGCTGGAAGGTAAAGTTCCGGTCCGCCAGGTTTTTGGCGTCGGGAGCGGTCTTGGTGAGGCGTACCTCGCCGGTGGCGGTGCGCAGTTCATTCTGCGCGGAGAAGGTAATGCTGTTTCCCGCCAGGGTCTGCTCAGGGGTGGTGTCCACGTCGCCGGTGATGAGGCCAGTGCCGGAGATCAGGCGGAAGTCGCTGTCGCTCCGCTCCACCACCTTGTAGACGCCGTATTCCATGCCGGAGGCAACGGTGCTGAGGGTCTGATCGCCGGAGGCGGTCATGGCGATGGTGTAAGGCGCGTTCTCGGCGTTGACCATGGCAAAGGTGCCGTCCGCCTGCTTCTGGTAGAGGTCAAAGCTGAAGGTCTTGGCGGTGATATCGCCCCAGGAGCCTGCAACGGTCTTCTGGATGGTGATGCTGCCCGTCTTCAGAGCATTGTCGGCGGTGAAGGCAAAATCCTTCTTGCCGCTGTCGATGGTGAAGGTAAGGGTCTTGCCGTCCCGGCTGACCTCGGCGCCGTCGGTGACGGAGAACTCGTCAAAGGTGAAGTTGGTGCTGCTGTTCTCCGTCAGGGTGTAGGTGCCGTAAGGCAGGCCGGAGAGGCTGCCGGTCATAGTGTCGGCGCTGTTGATGGTGATGGTGCGGTTCACAGGGCCGGTGAGGGCGAAGGTGAAGGTGTCCTCAAAGTCCTTGGTGTCCGCGTTCTTGGCGAT
>JAEXZK010000063.1 GCA_023451415.1 Bacillota bacterium
AAAAAACGTTGTTACCGGCGCCCCCTTTGTGCTATCATATAGGGAGTCCGGCACGGTTTGGCCGGAGGGCGGGGCCGGCGCCTTTTTCCGGCTGTGCCAGTATGGAAAAGGAGGAAGACGGATGAAAGTTCTGCTTATCAACGGCAGCTCCCGGCCCGGCGGCTGCACCTCGATGGCCCTCGCCCAGGCGGCCAAGGCCCTGGAGACGGAGGGGATCCTTACAGAGACCCTTTTTATCGGCAACCAGCCCATCAGCGACTGCATCGCCTGCGGCCAATGCAAAAAGACCGGCCAATGTGTCTTTGACGATATCGCGGCCCAGGTGGGCCGGCGGGCGGCGGAGTTTGACGGGTTTATTTTTGGCTCCCCGGTGTACTTTGCCCATCCCAGCGCCCGGCTGCTGGCTGTGATGGACCGGGCCTTTTATGCCTATGGGGGGAACTTTGCCTTTAAGCCGGCGGCTGCGGTCCTCAGCGCCCGGCGGGCGGGCACCACCGCCTCCATGGACGTCATCAACAAGTATTTCACCATCCGCTCCATGCCGGTGGTGTCCTCCACCTATTGGAACCATGTTTACGGCACCCAGCCCCAGGAGGTGTCCGGAGACCCGGAGGGCCTGATGACCATGACCAACATTGGAAAAAATATGGCCTGGCTGCTGAAATGCATCGACCTGGGGAAGAACAACGGCCTGAATCCCCCGGAGAACGAGAAGGTAGCCACCAATTTTATCCGCTGACGGAGCCGCCGGGCTCCCCAAAAGGAAGGAGGCCTCCGCCATGACGGAGCAGAGCACCATCGCCGCCATTGCCACCGGCACGGGAGGGGGCATCGGCATCCTGCGCATCTCGGGGCCCCGGGCCCTGGAGGTTGCCGCCGCCATCTTCCGCCCCCGGCGGGCGGACAAGTCCCCCCTGACCATGGCCGGGTACACCGGCGCCCTGGGCCGGGTGGTGGACAGGGGGGAGGAGCTGGACGAGGCGGTGCTTTTTGTCTACCGCGCCCCCCACAGCTACACCGGCGAGGATGGGGCGGAGCTGTGCTGCCACGGGGGGCGGTTTGTGCTGGAGCAGGCCCTGGCCGCGGCGGTGGCCCAGGGCGCCCGGCCCGCGGCCCCCGGGGAGTTCACCAAGCGGGCCTACCTGAACGGGAAGATGAGCCTCACCCAGGCCGAGAGCGTGGCCGACATCATCGCCGGCGAGAGCCGCCAGGCGGTGCGGGCGGCCCTCCGCGCCCGGGACGGGGCCCTTTTCCGGGCGGTGATGGAGGTGGCTGACCGGCTGATGGACGCCGCCGCCCACATTTCCGCCTGGATCGACTACCCGGAGGAGGACGTGGAGGCGGTGCTTACCGGGGAGCTGTCCGCCCTCCTGGAGGAGGCCCGGGGGGAGCTGTCCCGGCTGGCCGGGACCTACCGCACCGCCCGCCTGATGCGGGAGGGCGTCCCCACGGCCATTGTGGGCGGGGCCAATGTGGGCAAGTCCACCCTGATGAACCTGCTGGCCGGCTGCCAGCGGAGCATCGTCACCGACATCCCCGGCACCACCCGGGACGTGGTCCGGGAGACCGTGCGGGTGGGGGATGCTGTGCTGGACCTCAGCGATACCGCGGGCATCCGGGAGACCGACGACCCCGTGGAGAGGATCGGGGTGGAGCGGAGCCGCAGCCGGCTGGAAAGCGCCGAGCTGGTGCTGGCGGTGCTGGACGGCTCCCGGCCCCTTTCCCGGGAGGACCGGGCGCTGCTGCAGGAGATCGCAGCCCGCACCCGCCCCGGGGGCTCTCAGGATCTCCAGGGGGAGGTGATGGCCATCGCCCTGATCAACAAGTCCGACCTGCCCCAGGCCCTGAGCCGGGAGGAGGTCCTGGCCTACCTGCCACAGGTCCTGGAGATATCCGCCAGGGACGGCCATGGACTGGGAGAGCTGGAGGCGGCTGTGGCCCGGCTGACCGGGGCCGCCCGGATGGACCCCTCGGCGGGGATGGTGGCCAACCAGCGGCAGTTGGACTGCGTCGCCCGGGCGGAGGCGGCCCTGGCGGAGGGCGCGGAGGCCCTTGCCCAGGGGCAGACCCTGGACGCGGTGTCCGTCTGCCTGGAGGAGGCCATCGACGCCCTCCTGGAGCTCACCGGCCAGCGGGCCTCGGCCCAGGTGGTGGATCGGGTCTTTGAGCAGTTCTGCGTGGGCAAATGACCGAGAGGGGGAGAGGGGCCTGGGAGTGGAAAAATCCAGAGGAGGGGTCTCCGCCGGAGCGCTGAAGGCCCTGGCCGTCCTGGCCATGACCCTGGATCATCTGGCCTGGGCCTTTGTGCCCCGGCTGAGCCTGCTGGGGATGGCCATGCACCTGGTTGGGCGGATCACCGCCCCGGTGATGTGCTTTTTCCTGGCGGAGGGCTTTGCGCACACCCGCTCGGTAAAGAAATACGTCCTGCGCCTGGGGGCCTTTGCCCTGGCATCCCAGGTGCCCTATGCCCTTTTTTGTTCGGGGGACCCCTTTTACGGCTTCCTGAACATGATGTACACCCTGTTCCTCTGCCTGCTGGCCCTGTGGGCCTGGGAAAGCGGCCTGCCGAAGCCCCTGCGGCTTCTGGCGGTCTTTCTTTTGACCGCGGCGACCATGGCGGGAGACTGGGCGGTCTATGCCATGCTTTTCACCTTTGCTTTTTATCTCCACCGGGGGGACGCCCAGGCCCAGGCCCGGGCCCTGTCGGCCGCCGCCGGGGTCCTGGCGCTGATGACGGCGGCGGGATATGCCGGCAGCATCCCGCCCGGGGATGTCCTGCGGGCGGCCCTCCCGGAGCTGGGGGTGCTGCTGTCCCTGCCTCTCCTGGCCCGCTACCGGGGGGAGAGGGGCAGAGGCGGGGCCGCCGCCAAGTGGTTTTTCTATTTTTACTACCCCGCCCATCTTCTTGTCATCTGGTTCCTGAAGGCCGGGAGCCTGGGGGCGGGGGAGGCCTATGCCCTGCTGTAAGCCGGGGCAGGGCCTTTGGGGCCGGGAAAGCCAAGCCCCCTGCCAGGCGGGACCCATCCGCCCCCTATCAACGAAACAGGAGAGAATGCCCTATGTCCTACGAAGCTGGAAAATATGATATCGCCGTGGTGGGCGGCGGCCATGCGGGGATCGAAGCCGCCCTGGCGGCGGCCCGGCTGGGCTGCTCCGTCATCCTTTTTACCCTGAGCCTGGACGCCATCGGCAACATGCCCTGCAACCCCAGCATCGGAGGCACCGCCAAGGGCCACCTGGTGCGGGAGATCGACGCCCTGGGCGGGGAGATGGCCAGGGCCGCCGACGCCACCATGCTCCAGAGCCGGATGCTCAACCTGGGCAAGGGCCCGGCGGTCCACAGCCTGCGGGTGCAGTCGGACCGGATGGCCTACCACGCTTATATGAAAGGGGCGCTGGAGCGGCAGAAGGGCCTGCGGGTAAAACAGGCCGAGGTGGTGGCCCTGGAGACGGACGGGGAGGGGAAAATCTCCGCCGCTGTCACCGCCCTGGGCGCCCGGTACCGGGTGGGGGCCGTCGTCCTGGCCACCGGCACCTATCTCCGGGGCAGGGTCTTTATTGGGGATTACTCCGCGGAGAGCGGCCCCGACGGCATGCACCCCGCGGGGCCCCTTTCGGACAGCCTCCGGGCCCTGGGCCTGGAGCTGCGCCGCTTCAAGACCGGCACCCCTGCCCGGGTCCGCCGGGGCTCCCTGGATTTTTCCAGGATGGAGGAGCAGGCGGGGGATGAGCCCATCACCCCCTTTTCCTTTGGGACCGACGCCTCCGCCCTGCGCAACACCCAGGTCTGCTACATCGCCTATACCAACGAGGCGACCCACCGCGTCATCCGGGAGAATATCCACCGCTCCCCCCTTTACGGCGGCAAGATCGAGGGCATCGGCCCCCGCTACTGCCCCAGCATCGAGGACAAGGTGGTCCGCTTTGCCGACAAGCCCCGGCATCAGCTCTTTGTGGAGCCCATGGGGGCGGACACCCAGGAGATGTACCTCCAGGGGATGAGCTCCTCCCTTCCCGAGGACGTCCAGGAGGCGATGTACCGCACCATCCCGGGCCTGGAAAACATGGAGATGATGCGCACCGCCTACGCCATCGAATATGACTGCATCGACCCCACCCAGCTGCTGCCCACCCTGGAGGCCAAGGCTGTCCCCGGGCTCTACGGAGCGGGGCAGTTCAACGGCACCTCCGGCTATGAGGAAGCCGCGGCCCAGGGGCTGGTGGCGGGGATCAATGCCGCCCGCCGGGCCCAGGGCAGGGAGCAGGTGGTGCTGGAGCGCTCCGGCTCCTACATCGGCACCCTCATCGACGACCTGGTGACCAAGGGCTGCATGGACCCCTACCGGATGATGACCAGCCGCAGCGAATACCGGCTGCTGCTGCGCCAGGACAACGCCGATGTCCGCCTGATGCCCCTGGGCCACCGGCTGGGCCTGGTCCCGGAGGAGAGCTACCGCCGCTTCCTCCGCCAGCAGGAGGAAAAGGAAGGGGAGATCCGGCGGCTGGAGGAGCTGACGGTGCCCTCCACGCCGGAGGTCAACGCCTGGCTGGAGGCCCTGGGGACGGCGCCCCTGGGGCAGGGGGTGCGGGCGGCGGAACTGCTCCGGCGGCCCCAGGTCACCTATGAGGGGCTGGCGCCCTTCGACCCCGGCCGTCCGGCCCTCCACCCCCATGTGCGGGAACAGGTGGAGATCGAGATCAAATACCAGGGTTATATTAAAAAGCAGCTGGCCCAGGTGGAGCAGATGCGCCGCCTGGAAACCATGCCCCTGGCCGGGGTGGATTACAGCCAGGTGCGGGGCCTGCGGCTGGAGGCGGCAGAGAAGCTGGCAAAGATCCGCCCCCTGAATTTGGGCCAGGCCTCCCGCATCTCGGGGGTGAGCCCGGCGGACATTTCGGTGCTTATCATCGCCCTGGAGCAGCGCCGCCAGCAGGCCCGGGGCAGCAAAGAAAAAGGAGGGGAGGCCCAGTGATCTCCCGGGAACGGTTTGCAGAATTGATGGAAAATATTTCCATTTTACCCCAGGAGGAGGATTATCTTCTCTTCAGCATTTACTGCGAGACCCTGAAGGAATGGAACGGGAAGATGAACCTCACCGCCATCACCGACGACGAGGGCATCGCTGTCAAGCACTTTGCCGACAGCCTGCTCCCCCTGACCCTTTACGACATCCGGGAGAACGCCCGGCTCATCGACGTGGGGACGGGGGCGGGCTTCCCCTCGGTGCCCATGAAGCTGATCCGCCGGGACCTCCAGCTCACCCTCCTGGACAGCCTGGAGAAGCGGCTGGGCTTTTTGCGGCACCTTTGCGCCAAGCTGGGGATAGACGCCGCCACCGTCCACCTGCGGGCGGAGGAGGCGGGACGCAGCCCCGCCCACCGGGAGAAGTACGACGTGGCCACCTCCCGGGCGGTGGCCTCCCTGAGAACTCTGGCGGAGTACTGCCTCCCCCTGGTCAAGCCCGGCGGCGTGATGCTGGCCCTCAAGGGCAGCGGGGGAGAGGAGGAGGCGGAGGCGGCCCAAAAGGCCATCGGGCTGTGCGGCGGCCGTCTGGTTCAGGTCCTCCGCTACCAGCTCCCCGGCGGGGACGGCCGCACACTGGTGGTCATTGAAAAAATATCGCAGACTCCGACAAAGTATCCCCGGCCTTCGGCACAAATCAGCAAGCGACCGCTTTAAATCGATAAAATATTGGGCGAATTGGTCGAAATCCGCGAACGAAAAGAATAGAATTTATGCATAAAAGATGGTAGTATACTCTTGGGACAAGGGATACGCCATCTTTTTTGCAAGTTTCCCTGCCCGAAAAAAATACCACAAATCAAACCTGGTGAGAAAAGGAGGAGGATCTGTTTGAAGGTCTTGCAGCGCCGCCCCGAGGTCCTGAATAAAGTTCTGCTGCTCCCCGTAGAGGAGATCCTCCCCAGTCCTCACCAACCCCGGCGCATTTTTGAAGAAAAGGAACTGGATATCCTGGCCAAAAGCATTTCCCAAAACGGGCTGCTGGTGCCGGTATCGGTGCGGAAAATAGTGGGAGGATACGTCCTCATTGCCGGCG
>JAEXZK010000079.1 GCA_023451415.1 Bacillota bacterium
GCCTTGTCGATGTCCAGCAGTATCTTTTTCAGCCCTTTGAGCAGATGGAGCTTTTCCTTCTTCTTCTGCAGATCGTAATAGACGCCCCGCTTGACGCATTCCCGGCGGAAGGCGGACCATTCCTCCAGCAGCTCGCCCACCCCCATCACCCGGGGGGAGCCCCCGATGAGGACGTTGAAGTTGCAGGAGAAGCTGTCCTCCAGGGGGGTGGAACGGTAGAGGCGCTGCATCAGCTTATCCGGGTCCGCTCCCCTCTTGAGGTCCATGGTCAGCTTGAGTCCGGACAGGTCGGTCTCATCCCGGATGTCGGCAATCTCCCGGATCTTCCCTCCCTTTACCAGGTCCACGATCTTGTCCATAATGGCCTCCACCGTGGTGGTGGGAGGGATCTGGGTGACGTCGATGCAGTTGCTCTCCTTGTCGTAGCTCCAGACGGCCCGCACCCGCACCGACCCGCGTCCGGTCTGGTAGATGCGCTCCAGCTCTGTTTCGTTGTAGATGAGCTGGCCGCCGCCGGCAAAATCCGGGGCCTTCAGGGTATCCAGAATGCGGCAGCCGGGGTTTTTCAGCCGGGCAATGGCCGTCTCACAAACCTCCGCCAGGTTGAAGGAAGCGATGTTGCTGGCCATGCCCACGGCGATGCCCGTGTTGGAGTTGACCAGGATGGAGGGGAAGGTCACCGGCAGCAGGGTTGGCTCCTGCATGGTATTGTCGTAGTTATCGGCAAAGTCCACGGTGTCCTTATCGATGTCGGCAAAGAGCTGGGAGCATATCTTCTCCAGCTTTACCTCGGTATACCGGGAGGCTGCAAAGGCCATATCCCGGGAATAGGCCTTGCCGAAGTTGCCCTTGCTGTCCACATAGGGGACGATCAGGGCGCCATAACCCCGGGAAAGGCGCACCATTGTCTCATAGATGGCCTGATCTCCGTGAGGGTTCAGCCGCATGGTCTGGCCCACCACATTGGCGGATTTTATCTTGCCGCCGGTGAGAAGCCCCATCTTGTACATGGTGTAAAGGATCTTGCGGTGGGATGGTTTGAAGCCGTCTATCTCGGGGATGGCGCGGGAAACGATGACGCTCATGGCGTAGGGCATGTAGTTCTGGCGCAGCGTGTCTACAATGGGCTGCCGCACCACCAGCCCGGCATTTTCAATGTGGCCGCCGGGGACGTCCTTGCGGTTCAGTTTGGGTTCTTTCTTCTTTTTGGCCAATGTTTCGTGTCCTCCCCTGTTTATTCATCTGCGGCCGCTTGGGGCTTCCGGGCTGTTTTAAGAGCCAGGTCCAGGGCATGAGAAGCTGCCATATACCGCACCAGCTCCCGGGAGTCCTGATCCACACGGCGGATGTTCAGGGGCAGCACCTCGCTGTGCCAGGAGCTGTCCACTGCCACATAGACTTCCCCCACCGCCTTGCCCTCGGAGGGCTCGGGGCCGGCGTTGCCCGTGACAGCCACCGCCAGATCGGCTCCGGAGATTTTCCGGGCTCCGGCGGCCATTTCAGCGGCCGTTTCGGCAGAGACAGCCGTGTACCGGTCCAGGGTGTCCGGGGAGACACCCAGCAGCTTCTCTTTCATCTCCCGGGTATAAGCCACCAGGCTGCAGCGGAAAACCGCCGAAGAACCGGCTACATCGGTGATCCGCTTGGCCACGTAGCCGCCGGTACAGCTCTCGGCGGCGGCTATGGTCAGCCCTCTGGCCCTGAGCTCCCGCACCAAAGCGGTCTGGAGGTCCCCCACGTCCACGCCATAGAGGTATTCTCCGGCCGTTTCTTGGATCTCCTGGACGGCGGGGCCCAGCAGGGACTCGGGGTCCTGGTCCTTCTCCACCCGGGCGGTCACCCGGAGCATCACCTCGCCGGTCTTGGCATAAGGAGCCACGGTGGGGTTTTTGCTTTCGGTCATCAGCTGGTGGAGCTCCTGCTCCAGGGCGGATTCCCCGATGCCAAAGAAATGGAGGTTGCGGGATACCAGCCGCACGCCGCTGTCTTTCCGGAGGAAGGGCATCACCTGGTCCTTGAGCATGGGCTCCATCTCCCGGGGCGGACCGGGCAGCATGATGGCAGTTTTCCCCTTGCCCTCGATGGCGCAGCCGGGGGCGGAACCGTTGGGGTTGTGGAAGATGGTGCTGCCCTTGGGCAGCATGGCCTGCTTGCGGTTGTTTTCGGTCATGGGCCTGTTCCGGCGGCGGAAGGAGGCTTTAATGCTTTCCAGGCTTTCCTGGTCCAGCTCCAGGGGGAGGCCGAACCACCCCGAGATAACCTCCTTGGTCAGGTCATCATAGGTTGGGCCCAGGCCTCCGGTGGTGATGACGATGTCCGACCGGGAGAAGGCCAGCTCCAGGGCCTCCTCCAGCCGGCCGGGATTATCCCCCACCACCGTCTGGTGATAGAGATTGATGCCCCCCCCCGCCAGTTCCTTGGCGATGGCTGCGGCGTTGGTGTTGACAATATCCCCCATGAGGATTTCGGTGCCGATGCACAAAATCTCAGCAGTGCGCTGTTCCATATAGCAACCCCTCTTTTCTGTTCTTCGGTTTCCGGCGGTTCAGCTGATATCCGCCAACTCCAGATAGCTTCCGCCAAATTCGGCGATGTATTCCTTGCGCCCGGCCAGGTTATCCCCCAGCAGCAGCTCAAAGACCTCTGCGGTCTCCTTGGCGGCGGCGGGGGTCACCTTGATGAGGCGGCGGGTCTCGGGGTTCATGGTGGTGAGCCACATCATCTCCGGCTCGTTCTCGCCCAGGCCCTTGGAGCGCTGGAGGGTGTATTTCTTCTTTGCCTCATCCAGTTCCTGACAGATCTTCTGCTTCTCCTGCTGGTCGTAGGCAAAGTAGGTCTCATCCTTAACGTTAATCTCGTAGAGGGGGGATTCGGCGATGTAGACATAGCCCTCCTGGATGAGGGTGGGAGTCAGCCGGTAAAGCATGGTGAGGATGAGGGTGCGGATCTGGAAGCCATCCACGTCGGCGTCGGTGCAGATGACGACTTTGTTCCAGCGGAGGTTATCCAGGTCGAAGGAATTGAGCTCCTTGTTGGCCTTGGAGGAAACCTCCACCCCACAGCCCAGCACCTTGAGGACGTCGATAATGATGTCGTTCTTGAAAATTTTATCATAGTCCGCTTTCAGGCAGTTGAGTATCTTGCCGCGGACAGGCATAATGGCCTGGTATTCGGAATCCCGGCCCAGCTTGCAGGAGCCCAGGGCCGAGTCGCCCTCCACGATATAGATCTCGCGGCGGGAGACGTCCTTGCTCCGGCAGTCCACAAACTTCTGGACGCGGTTGGTCATGTCCAGGGTGCCGGAGAGCTTCTTCTTCAGGTTGAGGCGGGTCTTTTCAGCATTCTCCCGGCTGCGCTTGTTCACCAACACCTGCTCGGCGATGCGGGCCGCGTCGGCGGGGTTCTCAATGAAATACACCTCCAGCTGGTGCTTGAGGAAGTCGGTCATGCACTCATAGATGAACTTATTGGTTATGGACTTCTTGGTCTGGTTCTCGTAGGAGGTCTGGGTGGAAAAGCTGGAGGAGACCAGCAGCAGGCAGTCCTCCACGTCCTGGAAGGTGATTTTGGATTCGTTCTTCAGGTACTTGCCGTTTTGTTTCAGCCATGCGTCGATCTGGCTGACGGTGGCGATCTTTACCGCCTTCTCCGGGCTTCCGCCGTGCTCCAGGTGGCTGGAGTTGTGGTAATATTCAGTGAGGCTGACCCGGTTGGAGAAGCAGAGGGCCACATTAAGCTTCACCCGGTAGTCGGGCTTATCCTCCCGGTCTCTCCCCACCCGTTCGCCGCTCCAGAACTGTACCGGGGTCAGCGCGTCCGGTCCCGCCAGCTCCTCGGCGTAGTCCTTGATACCCTGCTCGTAATAATACTCCGTCTCGGCAAAGGCTCCGGCACTTTCTTCCACCCGAAGGAGGAAATGGACGCCGGGGTTGACCACCGCCTGGCGCTTCAGGA
>JAEXZK010000111.1 GCA_023451415.1 Bacillota bacterium
CCCGGCTGCTGCCGGAGCTGAGCCGTTCAGCGGTGCAGAGCCTCTGCAAAAGCGGCGGCGTCCTCCTGGGCGGCCGCCCGGCGGACAAGAACGATCAGGTGAAGGCTGGGATGGAGGTGCTGGTCCAGGCTCCGGACCCGGAGCCCATGGACGCCCAAGGGGAGGATATCCCTCTGGATATCGTCTACGAGGACGGCGACCTGCTGGTGGTCAACAAGCCCAAGGGGATGGTGGTCCATCCTGCGGCGGGCAACCACACTGGAACCCTGGTCAATGCCCTGCTCCACCACTGCGGAGATTCCCTTTCCGGCATCGGCGGGGTGATCCGCCCCGGCATTGTCCACCGCATCGATAAGGACACTAGCGGCTTGCTTATTGTCGCCAAGAACGACGGGGCTCACCAGGCTCTTTCGGAGCAGATAAAGGCACACACCTTTACGCGCGAATATGCGGCGGTGGTCCACGGCCATTTTAAGGAAAACACCTTTACCGTTGACGCCCCCATCGGCCGCAGCCAGACCGACCGCAAGAAGATGTGTGTCACAGACCGGAACTCCCGGCACGCTGTCACCCATGTGGAGGTGCTGGAGGAACTGCCCGGCTTCTCTTATATCAAGTGCCGCCTGGAAACAGGCCGCACCCATCAGATCCGGGTGCATATGGCCTACCTGGGCCATCCGGTGGCAGGTGACAGGGTCTACGGGCCCAAGAAGAGCTCCGTGGATACCCAGGGGCAGTGTCTGCACGCCCGGACCATCGGTTTCAGGCATCCTTCCACCGGTGAGTGGATGGATTTTACCTCACAGCTTCCGCCTTATTTTGAGGCGTTATTACAAAAGCTGCGCAACCAGAAGCGGTAATTCAACAGGAGGAAAAGGCTTATGAACGCACAAGAAAAACTCGCTCTCCAGCGCACCGCCAATCAGGTGAGAAAGGGGATCGTCGAAGAAGTCTATTCGGCACAGTCGGGGCATCCCGGCGGGTCGCTGTCCATCGCCGATATTATGACTTATTTGTATGAAAAAGAGCTGCGGATCGATCCTAAGAATCCCCGCTGGGAGGATCGCGACCGCATGGTGCTGTCCAAGGGGCATGTCTGCCCGGCCCTCTATGCGGCCCTGGCCATCAAGGGTTATTTCCCTGTGGAGGAACTGAAAACCTTCCGCAAGGTGGGTTCCCGGCTCCAGGGGCATCCGGACCTCAACAAGCTCCCGGGGGTGGATTTCTCCGCCGGCAGCCTGGGGCAGGGGATGTCCGCCGCTGTGGGCATGGCTCTGGCCGGCAAGCTGGGCGGCAAGGACTACCGGGTATATACCATCCTGGGCGACGGAGAGCTCCAGGAGGGACAGGTCTGGGAATCCGCCATGTTTGCAGGCAGCCGGGGGCTGGATAACCTTTGCTACATTGTAGACAACAACAACCTCCAGATCGACGGCAGCCTGGAGGATGTCTGCTCCCCCTATCCCATCGACGAAAAATTCCGCGCCTTCCAGTATGAGACCATCAATATTGACGGCCACGACTTTGACCAGATCGAAGCCGCCTTCCAGAAGGCCAAAACCATCAAGGGCAAGCCCACCGTTATCATCGCCAAGACCATCAAGGGCAAGGGGATTTCCTTTATGGCGGACAACGCCGCCTGGCATGGCAGCGCCCCCAACGGGGAGCAATACGCCGTGGCGATGGCGGACCTGAAGAAAATCGACGAGGCTCTGGCCGGATAAGGAGTGTGCAGCAATGAGTGAACTGAAGAAAAAAGCGACCCGCGAAAGCTACGGCGAGGCTCTGGTGGAGCTGGCCGCTACCAATGATAAGGTGATTGTTTTTGATGCCGACCTGGCCGCGGCCACCAAGACGGGTATGTTTAAAAAGGCCTGTCCTCAGCGGTTCTTTGACTGCGGCATCGCCGAGGGCAATATGACTGTTATGGCTGCGGGGGCCTCTACCTGCGGATATATCCCCTTTGTCAGCAGCTTTGCCATGTTTTCCGCGGGCCGCGCCTATGAGATGGTCCGCAATTCCATCGGCTATCCCCATCTCAATGTGAAGATCGGCGCTACCCACGCCGGTATTTCGGTGGGTGAGGACGGGGCCACCCACCAGTGCAACGAGGACATCGCCCTGATGCGGGAGATCCCCGGCATGGTGGTGCTCAACCCCGCTGACGATGTGGAGGCCCGGGCCGCCGTGGCCGCCGCCGTGGAGTATGTCGGCCCCGTCTACCTGCGCTTTGGCCGTCTGGCGGCCCCTGTGTTCAACGATCCGGACAGCTACCATTTTGAGCTTGGCAAGGGCATCACCCTGCGGGACGGCAAGGACGTGACTATTGTGGCCACCGGTATGCTGGTGTACGAAGCCCTCCAGGCGGCGGAAGCCCTGGCCGGGGAGGGGATCTCCGCGCGGGTCATCAACATCCACACCATCAAGCCTATCGATAAGGAATTGCTGGTAAAGGCCGCCAAAGAGACCGGCGTCCTGGTCACCGCCGAGGAACATTCCATCATCGGGGGGCTGGGCAGCGCGGTCCTTGAGGCCATTGCGGAGGAGTGCCCGGCGCCTGTGGTGCGCATCGGCGTCAAGGATGTATTCGGCCATTCCGGCAAGGGCGCGGAGCTCCTCAAGGAGTTTGGCCTTTGCGCCGAAAACATTGTGGCGGAAACGAAGCGTGCTCTCGGTCTGAAAAAGTAATTTCGCATAACGAGAAGGGCGGTGGCTGTTATGAAGCGTCCCATCCGGGGGCTCCATATAGCCATCGCCCTTTTGGCGTTTTGCTATCTTTTATTGTGGGGATTTGGCCCCCGGCCGGACGTCCCAGAGGCGGCGAACTTTGACAGCATGACCACGGAGGAATTCCTGCGGTATGCGTCTTTGGATATCAATTCCGCCACCCGTGAAGAGCTGATGGAGCTGCCCGGCATCGGGGAGAACCTGGCGGAGGCCATCCTGGAATACCGCGACGCCCACGGACCGTTCACCTCCCTGGAGGAATTGGAGGAGGTCCCGGGCATGGGGCAGAAGCGGCTGGATGAGGTGAAAAGGTATCTCCGCACAGGGTAGAGGGGAGCCATCCGGACAGGGGTCAGCGCTTGCGGCCGTCCTTTGAGTCATCCGGAGTTTTGTCATCCCCGCCTTGCTGGGGGATAAGGACCTCCAGCGGCGAGTGGAGCTCCGTGCCCGGGTCAACGCGGGCGTTGTTGCCGTGAAGGATGCGTTTTTTCTGTTCCATCTTTTTGCCTCCCTGGTTTTTACAAATAGCGCTTCATGATCTCGATATTCCGGCGCTGGGCATTGACCAGTTCGGTCCCCAGCTCACGGACGGAGCAGTCGATCATGGGGGAATGGTTGATGGCGCCCACCATCTCGGTGATGCCCATGGTGTTGCCCTGGATGACCATATCGGCGATGTGGGAGGCGCTGTGATTCACCATGCTGTTCCACTGGACTCCGGCCCATATCCCCGCCTTGGCCATGACGTCCTGTTCTTTGTAGTCCACCCCGCGGCTGCGCATCATCTGTTCGGCAGTGCGGGCGATAGCCTCCAGCTTGCCCTGATAAGAGGAAAGCTGGGCGGTGATATTGCTGTCGGTGATCTTGGGCATAACAGTCTGGATAGAGTATATCCCGGTGTTGGCCCCTTGATAAATCCGCTGCAAAAGTTTTTCTTCCTGCATGATTTGCTACCTCGGTTTCCGGTTGTTTGCAAATGCTGTTTGGGGAATCTCCCCGTATTTAGTATTACGGAAAGGCGTCCTGAAATGCCGGGAAACCGCCGGAAAAAAACCGGCTAAAAACTTTCGTTTTTTTCTCCCAAAATGCGCAAAAATGTGTTGACATCTGGGGAGGGTTATAGTATAATAAATCTCGTCGCTTGGGAAGACAAGCCGATCTGGCCCGGTAGTTCAGTTGGTTAGAACGCTAGCCTGTCACGCTAGAGGTCGTGGGTTCGAGCCCCATTCGGGTCGCCAATTTTCCCTTGCCAGGCGGCATGGCCCTGTAGCTCAGTTGGTAGAGCAGCGGACTGAAAATCCGCGTGTCGTTGGTTCGATTCCGACCGGGGCCACCATTTTGCGGGTTTAGCTCATCTGGTAGAGCGCCACCTTGCCAAGGTGGAGGTAGCGAGTTCGAGCCTCGTAATCCGCTCCAAAAAGACAATCTCTTCGGAGGTTGTCTTTTTTTGTGCGCATCAGCCCACTTTGCGGGTGGGCGCTTGGATTTAAGGCTGCGGGCTGAAATAGCCTGCATGACCGTTTTGATATTTATCTCGACGGCCCTGCCAAAGGTCTGACTGGATAGCCCCAACTTTTTGAAATCATACAGCTTAATGATACTATCCAGATGTGGATTTTTCTATCGTTTTCCAGCTTATTACGAAACAGCAGCGCCGGCCGCCCTCACATATTTAAGCAGCGGGCATCTGTCAGCATATATCGGACAAGTCCTCTTTGTTTGCTGGATGACGCATCCTGCGGGCAGGGAGGGCTGCTTTTTCATATCTCCCCTTGTCCCGGTCATAGACTTTATCAATGAAGGACGAGGTGACAGGGATGAAGGGGATACGAAAGTTTTATTTGATAGGGTTGGGAGCGGCTTTGGCAGCCGTGGTTCTGTTTTGCGGGTGGCTCACCGAAACACTGTATGTGGCCACCATGGGTACCGCGGCGGCGGTTCACCGCCCCAGGGTGGTGCTGGATGCAGGCCACGGAGGATCCGACGGGGGCGCTGTGGGCAATGGCATTACCGAAAAGGAGATCAATCTTATCCTGGCCCAAAAGACAGAGCTTCTCTGCCGGATTTTTGGCTTCGAGGTGGTTATGACCCGGGAAGAGGATATTTCCATCCACGACCCGGACAAAAAAACCATCCGGGCACAGAAAAATTCCGACCTCCACAACCGTCTGGAGATGATGAAGGAGGAAGGACTTTGCGCGGTGGTGAGCATTCATCTCAACAAATTCCAGGAGTCGGCAATCCGGGGAGCACAGATTTTTTATTCCCCCAATACGCCGGAAAGCGAGGAACTGGCGGAGATTATTCAGAGCAGCGTCCGCACCTTTATCCAGCCGGACAACGGACGCAAGATCAAAAGGGCTGACAGCGCACTCTTTTTGCTGTATAATAGCACTGTAAACCCCACCGTATTGGTGGAGTGCGGCTTCCTGTCCAATCCGGGCGAGGCGGAGCTGCTGAAGTCCGGGGAGCACCAGGATAAGCTGGCTATGACCATCTGTTACTCCCTGATGAAGTTTAACAATCGGGAAGAGGGAACGATAGATGGCAGTGAGCAAGGTCAAGAGTAAGACCATTTTTGTCTGTACCGAATGCGGCTCGGAGAGCGCCAAGTGGCAGGGAAGGTGCCCCGACTGCGGCAACTGGAACACCTTTGTGGAAGAAAGCCGCATCACCGGAGGCCCCGCCTCCTCCAAGGCTGCGTCCAGCCCCAAGGGCCCGTCACAGACCAGAAGCCTCCAGGAGGTGTCTGCGGACGAATCTCTGCGGTACAAGACGGGGATGAAGGAACTGGACAGGGTCCTGGGCGGAGGGATCGTCCCCGGGGCGGCCATGCTGGTCTGCGGAGACCCCGGCATCGGCAAGTCCACCATCCTTCTCCAGATGTGCCGCACCATCGATGAGGGCCTGCGCATCCTTTATGTATCCGGAGAGGAAAGCATGCGCCAGGTAAAGCTCCGGGCCAATCGCCTGGGGGTGCCGGGGCACAACATCCTCATTACAGCATCCACAGATGTGGAGCAGATTGTGGAGACCATCCTGGAACACAAGCCCGATGTGGTGATCGTGGATTCCATCCAAACCCTGTCCCTTCAGGGGGTATCCTCTTCTTCCGGCAGCGTCAGCCAGGTGCGGGAGTGCACGCAGCTGCTGATGGCCGCCTGCAAAGGCAATGAGATCCCTCTTTTCATCGTGGGCCACGTCAACAAGGATGGCGGCATTGCGGGGCCCAAGGTGCTGGAGCATATGGTGGACAC
>JAEXZK010000090.1 GCA_023451415.1 Bacillota bacterium
TGGGAGAAGCATCGCCCGCTGGCCCCGCGGAAACCGTAGATGGATTGATCAGGGTCTCCGATGACAAAAAGAGTGCCGCGACGGCTCCATTGGGAAACCAGGCGGTACTGAAGGCTGTCGATATCCTGAAATTCATCAACCAGAAGATGCCCAAAGCAGCGCTTGCCGGAAAAGTCCTTGGCAAGAGCCTCCAGGAGAAGATCGTCAAAGTCCAGGACGCCGAGCCTGCCGAGACGGGCTCGGTAGGCATTATAGATATCTTCCGACAGCTGGGCGTCCTCAAAGGACATGCCGTTTTTCACCAGGGAAACCTTCCGGAGAAGCTGACGGGGAGACCCCTTCCCATCCAGCTCCCGGAGGACCCGGGCCGCCTCCTCCAAGGCTTCAGCCTCGCTGATCAGCGGCGCGTTCCCAAGCAGGCGCAGGCAGATGGAGTGAAAGGTACCGATGGTCATGGCGCTCACTGCGCGGCGCCCTCCCAGCTGTTCCTCCAGACGCTGGCGCATCTCAGCGGCGGCCTGGTTGGTAAAGGTGACGGCGGTGATCTCCGAGGGCCGCACGCCCCGTTCCTCCACCAGATAGGCGATGCGGGAGACCAGGGTTTTGGTTTTGCCCGTACCGGGGCCGGCCACAACCGCCACTGCTTTTTCAGAAGCAGTGACAGCCAAAAGCTGCTCCTGGTTCAGCAGGTCTCCGGCGGATACGCTCCCTGCCGAGGGCTGGACGGGTGCAGACATGGGCTGTGCCGGAGCCTTTTTCGCCGCTTTGTGGGGGGCGCTCCTGGCTGCCGGAGCGCCAAAGAGCGAGACCTGGCCGCTGAGAGCCTCCCGCTCCTCCGGGGCCAGCAGAGAAATAATGCCGTATTCTCCGTCGTAGCCGCCTGTGCGGTCCACCTGCCCAATCCGGAGACGGCGGATGCCCTCGGCGACACAGAGGCCGGCCTCCCGGCCGATTTCTTCCAGTGGGGCCTCCCTGAGAATATAAAATTCCGGACCAAGGGCCGCAAGGAGTCCTTCATACAGGGCGGAGGTCCTGACGCTTCCGGCGGAAAAGCCGGTGGAGGCCGCTATGACCTCGGGCAGGGGGACGAGGCTCTGGAAGCCCTTGGCCCCCGGGAGGACATAGCCCTCAGGCCGGTCGGCCAGTTCTTCCACCCGGTGCTGGACACCGATGGTGATTTTTTTCCCGCAGACCGGGCATCGCCCGCCCAACTGGGCGGTTTCGGCGGGGGTGAGCCGGAGGCCGCAGTTCCGGTGGCCGTCCAGGTGGTACTTGCCTTCTTCGGGAAAGAATTCCAGGGTGCCGCCAAACCCGCTGCCCGTGGACAAGGCGCGGGCAAGACCGGGATAGGAGAGCTCCCCTTCCAGAAGATTGGCCTCCCGGCCCAGCTTGGCGGGAGAGTGGGCGTCGGAGTTGGAGATGAGGAGAAAACGGTCCAGGGCGGAGACCCGCCAGTTCATAGGCGGATCGGAAGAGAGCCCTGTTTCCAGAGCATGGATGTACGGCGTGAGATCCTCAAAGCATTCCTCGATGGTGTCAAAGCCGGAGAAGGCCCCGAAAAGGGAAAAATGAGGCGTCCAAATATGGGCAGGGATAAAAACAGCCTGCGGGCAGGCTTCCAGAGTAATCTCCAACAGGTCCCGGCTGTCCAGCCCGAGGATGGGCCGCCCGTCGGAATGGATGTTGCCGATGACCTCCAGGCGCTGCGCCAGGGCATCGGCCTGATCCAGGCCGGGGAGAAGAATCACATTGTGGACCTTGCGGGTCCGCCCGTTCTTTTTGTAGATAGAGCTGATCTCTCCGGAAACCACAAACCGCGGGGACTTCTCCACACCGGCTGTTTCATCAGGAAGCACAAGCTCCGGCCGCAGGGTGTACAGCCCTTCCTCGGCGGGGACCAGAGCCTCCCGGAGCTCGGCCCGCCATGCGGGGTGCGTGAAATCGCCGGTGCCCAGCAGGCCGATGCCTTTCCGGCGGGCCCAAAGGTCCAGGTGGGGCGTGTCACAGTCGCGGCTGGTCGCCCGGGAATACTTGGAGTGGATGTGCAGGTCAGCGATGTACATAGGTTTGTCCTCCCGCCAGAAATCGGATGGCTTTATTATATAGCCTTTGCCCCGGAGCCGCAAGATGGCGGAAAAGTGAATGCCCGCCGTTTGTCTGACAGCCTTGGGCAGGCCCGGAAGGCTCCGCCGGCCGCAGGATTTTTGAAGCGGCAGGCATTTTCCTCCTTGATCCGGGCTGTCCCGCCAGCGGGCACATAAATGGGCGCCGGCATTTTTTGACGGCAATCCCCCTGTAACCGCCGGCGCGCCACTTTCTCCGACGCCGGAAAGCAGGGTTTTTCGCGGGAGGGCCCCCCGGATGAGCCCGGCTGTTTGGAAACCGAAAGAAAAAGGGCCCGGCAGGCCGGACCCTTTGGCAAAAATTAATTTTTGATTGGGATGCCGCAGGGATGGACCGGAGCGGCGTCATAACCCTTGTCCGACATGACCAGATGATAAAAGCGATAGCCGCCGGAAAGATTGTAACAGGAAAAGCCGTGCTGAGTCAGGATGCGGCAGGCGATATAGCTGCGCAGGCCGCTGTGGCAGTTGACATAAACGGGCTTGTCCCGGTCAAGGGCGGAAAGATTCTCCCGAAGGCCATCCAGAGGAATGTTGACGGCGCCGGAGATGTGCCCCCGGCCAAACTCACCGGGAGTGCGCACATCCAGCAGGGTAATGCTGCCGTCCCGGGGCAGGGACTCCACGTCCTGCCAGTGGAACTGCCGGACACCGCCGTCCAGCAGGTTGCCGATGACGTATCCGGCCATGTTGACGGGGTCCTTGGCGGAAGAATAGGGCGGGGCGTAGCAAAGTTCCAGCTCGGCCAGGTCCTGCGCCGTCATACCGCCCCGGATGGCGGCAGCCAGGACATCCACACGCTTGTCCACCCCGTCAAAGCCCACACTCTGGGCCCCCAGCAGCTTGCCGGAATGGGGGTCAAAGAGGACCTTGAGGGTCATATTTGAAGCTCCGGGATAGTAGGTGGCATGGGAGGGGGAATAGAGGACCACGCGGTCGTAAGAGAGACCGGCCGCCTGGGCCGCAGCTTCGTTGAGGCCCGTGGCCGCCGCCGTCATCTCAAAAAGCTTGAGGACGGAGGAGCCTTGGGCGCCGGTGTAGCGGCTGTCCTTGCCGCAGATGTTGTCGGCGGCGATCCGCCCCTGCTTGTTGGCGGGACCGGCCAGCGGGACCAGGGAGGGCCTGCCGGTGATCAGATTGGGTATCTCCACCGCGTCGCCAACAGCATAAATATCAGGCTGGGAGGATTCCATCCGGTCGTTAACGATGATGGAGCCTCTTGCCCCCAGCGCCAGGCCTGCCTCCTTGGCCAGCTGGGTATCGGGGGCCACGCCGATGGCCAGGATCACCAGGTCGGTCTTCAGGGGCTCGCCCTCCTGGAAGCGGACCAAAAGCCGGCCGCCCTGGCGGGAAAAGCCCTCCACCGAGCTCACCAGACGCAGGTCCAGCCCCTTATCCCGCAGGTAGGCGTGGAGGCCGCAGGCCATGTCGTAATCCAGGGGGGCCAGGACCTGGGGAAGGCGCTCTGCCAGCGTCACGGTGAGGCCCAGGCTCATCAGGTTTTCGGCCATCTCCAGGCCGATGAAGCCGCCGCCGATGACCACCGCCCGGCGCGGACGGCTGCTATGGATATAATCGTGAATCATCCAGGTGGCCTCCACAG
>JAEXZK010000139.1 GCA_023451415.1 Bacillota bacterium
CGCTGCTGCTGGCCGCCGGAGAGCTGGGCAGGGTACTGTCCGGCCTTGTCGGAAAGGCCCACGATCTTCAGCATCCCCGTCACCTTTTCGTCGATCTTGTCCTGGGGCACCTTCTTCATCTTGAGGCCGAAGGCCACGTTCTGGGCCACCGTCAGGTTGGGGAAAAGGCTGTACTGCTGGAAGACCATCCCCACGTCCCGGTCCTTGGGGCTGACGTCGGTGATGTCCCTGCCGTCCAGGTACACCTTGCCGGCGGTGACGGTCTCCAGGCCGGCCAGGCAGCGCAGAAGGGTGCTTTTGCCGCAGCCGGAGGGCCCCAGCAGGGTCACCAGCTGGCCCTGCTCAATCTCCAGATTGATGTCCTTAAGCACCTCGTTCTGGCCGAAGGATTTATACAGATGTTCAAAACGAATGTACGACATAGATCATTACCCCTTACCTTTCTGCATTTTGCCTTTGGCCTCGCGGCTCTTGAGGAACAGCACCAGGGCGGTGATGAGGAAGGTGGTCAGCATAATGATGACAAACACCGCGCTGGCCTTGGTGCTGGAGCGCTTCATCTCCAGGAACAGGTAGATCTGCACGTTCTGGAAGGATGTTCCCGCGATATTGCGGATGAGGACATAATCGCCGAAGATGATGCCCACCGCCAGCAGGGAGGAGACCGTGATGCCCGAGATGATATTGGGCACGATGACCTTGAAGAAGCCGTAGAGCTTGGATGCGCCCAGCATCTCGGCGGCCTCCAGGAGCATGGGCATGTTGACGGCGTGCATACTGTTGCGGATACCCTGGTAGATGTAGGGCAGGATGATGATGCAGTAGGCGCCGATGAGCATGACCATGCGGTTATCCAGGATGGTGCCGGAGCCGGCGTAAAGGGACAGGATGCTTACCGAAAGGATGACGCCCTGGATGGTGTAAGGGATCATGCAGAGGATCTGGACATACTTCTCCAGCCTGGGGAAGTAGATGGTCACCACAAACAGGGCCAGCAGCACCAGCAGGATGGTGATGAGGATGGGGATGATGCAGATCAGCACCGTCCGCCCCAGGGAAAGCATGAACTCTTTTTCGGTAAAAAGCTCCGCATAGTTGTGGACCGAGAACCCCTCGGGCAGCAGCCCCGTCCACTTGTCAAAGAGGGAGTAGACCGCCGTGGCCAGCAGGGGGATGAGCAGGTAAATGATGATAATGGTGACAATGATATGGGCTGCCGTGCGTTTTTTCTTCATACCTTGCGCACCCCCTTCTGGAACTTCTTGGTGATGCTGTTGGTGATGAGGATCATGATGACCATAAGCAGCATCATGATCACCGACAGCGCGCCGCCCAGGCCCTTGCGGATGGTGACGTCACCCACAAACATGCCGGAGATGTTGATGGGCAGCAGGGCGTAGTTGTTCATCAGCAGGGCATAGGCCGTGGCATAGGCCGCCAGGGCGTTGGCAAACAGGACGCTGATGGTGCCCAGGATGCTGGGCATCAGCACCGGCACCCCCACCTTGGTCCAGAAGTGGAGAGGCCCCGCCCCCAGGAGGAGGGAGGACTCCTGCCACTCCTTGCGGATCCCCTCAAAGGCGGGGATCAGCAACAGGGTGGACAGGGGGATCTGGAAGTAGACGTAAATGAGGGTCAACCCCTGGGTGGTATAGAGCTTATAATTTGCCAGGGCCTCCAGCCCGATGGTCTTGCCCAGCTCCAGCAGCACGCCCGAGTTGCCCAGCATGATCATGTAGGCAAAGGCCAGGGGCACGCCGGCAAAGTTGGAAACCATGTTCAGCACCGTCATAAAGGCGGTATGGAACCGGCCGTTGGACTCGTGGGCGGCCTTGGCTCCAAAGAAGGCGATGACAATGCCGATGGCCGACGAGATGCAGGAGATCTGGATGCTGTTGATGATGGCCTTTTTGTACAGGGGCTTGGAGAAGACCGTCATGTAGTTTTCCAGGGTGAAGGACCCGCCCGCATCGGGGATAAAGCTGTTGAAGATGATCATCAGCAGCGGTATCACCTCAAACAGGAGGGCCACCACGAGGAAGGGCAGCAGCACCAGCAGATAGAGGTACTTTCTGTTGTTTTTCATGTTCTGTATCACCCGTCCATTCCGGGGCTTGTTTGAAAATAGGGAATTGCCGGATTTTTCATAAACAGCGGATGGCCGCAGGGAGAAAAGCACGGGGTCCTTCCGGACTGGCAGGCTTTTCAGCAGGGCGCGACCGTTTGCGGAAAAAACGGTGTTTCCCATTCTTCAAACAGCCCCTAAACTCTCCCCGCCGCTGGGGAGGCTGCGTGCGGTTCATGCAAAAGTGATCTCCAACTCCCGCCTCATGGCCTGAGCGGGACGGATCTCCAGCAGCCGGCAGAGCAGGGGCGCCAGATTAAGCTGGGAGATCAGGCGGTGGGTGTGGTCCCCGGCCTCGGCCCCGGGGGCGAAAAGATAGAGAGGGATGACCCGCTGCTCCTCGGAGGGCCCGCCGTGGTAGCCCAGGGGGCTCATGCCGTGGTCGGCGGTGATCACCACCCGGTACCCCTCCTCCAGCCACCGGGGCAGCAGCTGGGCCAGGAACTCCGCCGCTGCCTGGGCCGCCGCCAGATATTCCCTGGTGCCGCCGCCGTGGAGGTGGCCCTGCAAATCCACATTCATGGAGTGGAGGAGCAGGAAGTCGGGATCGTAGGTCTTCCTCAAAAACTCCCCGTCCAGGTAAAGATGACTGTCGGGGTAGGTGTCTTCAAAGTAAAAAATTCCGTGGCTGATGTCTCCGGGCCCCTCCAGCTGATAGCGGTCGGCCAAGGGGTCAAAGGGCGCCTTGCCGTACAGCTCCGCCATCCAGAAGTAGGCCGCCGCCGCGGTGGTCAGGCCCTGGGCCCGGCAGAGGCTGAAGATGTTCTCGCACCGGGAGCGCCGGACTGTCCTGTTGTCGGTGATCCCGTGGACAAGGGCGGGCACCCCCGTCATGGAGGTCTCATACATGGGACGGGACATGGAGGGCAGCTCCCCCCGGACCTTATATTTGGCCCCCGCTCCCGCTTCGATCAAATGCTCCAGATAGCCTGCCGTCTCGGTGGCGGCGTCAAACCGGCACGCGTCCAGCAGCACAAGGATGGTTTTTCCCATAGCTTATGTACCTGCTTGTTCCGTTTTTTTGCCCTGCGCCGGGCCGGGATGGATATATCAAGAGTGGGGTGTACAAGCCGGTTGCACACCCCACTGTGTGTCCGGGGGCAAGGGACAAGGCAGCTCCGGCCGCCCCCCTGGGGAGGCGGCACGGCTGCTGGCTGTCTCTCTTGTTCCCGAGCCAAATGCATATTCTGTTAGCTCATCAGAGGGATGATCTCTTCCTGCCATCTCTGGGCGATGGTCTCGCGGATGGCGTCGTAGGCGGCGGGATCAGTGACAGGGATGGCATCCTTGTACTGGTCGGGGCTGAAGGTGGCCTTCTGGATATCCTCGGGGATGGTCACGTCGGTGCGGGTGGGGATGCCGCCAGCCTTGGCCAGGTTGGCCTGACCCTTATCGCTGAAGATATACTCACGGGCCAGGGCAGCCGCGTGGGGATGGGGAGCGTACTTGTTGATGACGGAGGCATACCCGCTCATGATGGCGCCGTCGGAGGGGACGCAGACGTCAAAGGTGTAGTTGGGGGTCTGGTCACGGTAACCAAAGACGTTGAAGCTCCAGGTAACGCCCACTTCCACCTCGCCGGCCTGGATGCGCTGGAGGAGGATGTCGCCGGGATCGATACGGCCGGCTTCGGCCATCTCGGTCCAGAACTCAAAGGCGGGGTCCAGGTTGTCCATGCCGCCGCCGAAGGCGTAGGCAGTGGCCAGAACGACGCCCTGGCCGGTGGCGCCGGTGACGACGTCGCCGATGGTCAGCTTGTAGCCGCCGGCCTTGACGTCAGCCCAGGACTTGGGGGGATTGGCGACGATGTCGGTGTTGGTGATGAAGCTGGTGACGCCGGTGTAAGCCATCATCCACAGACCGTCGGGATCCTTGGCCCAGTCGGGGACGCTGTCCCAGTAGGAGGTCTTGTAGGACTGGACAACGCCCATCTCAACAGCCTTGGGACCGAAGGCATGGCCCACGTCGCCGATGTCCTTGGTGGGGGAGTTTTTCTCGGTTTCGAACATGTTCAGCTCCTCGGCGGAGGACATGTCGGTGTCGTTGTGCTCGATGCCGTATTCAGACTCAATGCCGTCCCAGGTATCCTGCCAGTTGGCCCAGGAACCGGGCATGCCGACGGATTCCAGCTTGCCTTCGGTCTTGGCGCCCTCGATGATCTGGTCAAGGGTCAGGCTGTTGAGGTCCAGGGCGCCGTCGCCGGCAGGGGCCGCGTCGCCGGAGCTTGCGGAGGTAGGGGCGGAGCTTGCGGAAGAAGCGCTGCCGCCGCAGGCGGACAGAACCATGCACAGACAGAGAACGGTTGCGAGGACTCGTAACGCTTTGTTTGCTTTCATTTCTGTTTCTCCTCTTTTCCTTATGGTGATGAAGCCGTCCGCAAGGGACCTTGAGGGGGCTGATGACAACGCGTGCGGACCGGCCCTTTTCTTCAGCAGCGGCGGGGTGCTTTCCCCAAGCCGCCGCAGAAAAACAAATAAAGGGGCGCAATAAAATCACCGGAGGCAGACTGCTCCCAGTGCTCTACAGGCTATTGGTTTTTCTCTGTCACACAACCAAAAAAAGCCGATGGCAGTTCACAGGACAATAAATATTTTGTTGTAATAATGCTGTCTGTATTATCAGAATATCACAAAAAGCTGCTTCTGTAAATAAAATCTTTGTAAAATTCCGCTAACAACTTGTAAAGACCCATCAGATACCCTCCACAAACTTGACTCCCTGGATCTCGCTGATCAGGGCCAGGAGGTCGGCATGATCCCGCTTCTGGTCCGACTTGAGGGTCATCACCGCCGCCACCGTGGCGTCGCTGCCGGCGTTTGCCTTGGTGATCTCAATAGCCACCACCCGGATGCCGTGGACCCGGATCTTGGTGATAAAGGAGCTGATATCCGCCGTCTCCCCAAACTCCACATACATGTCCATAACCTTGCTTTTGGAAAGGATATAGTTATCCAGCCTGTGGAGGGCGGAACTGACCAGCCAAATAAAAAAGCAGGCGATGATGGCCGCCTCGTAGAAGCCCACGCCGATGGCAAGGCCCATGCAGGCCGAGGCCCAAAGCCCCGCCGCGGTGGTCAGGCCCTTGACCTGCTGGCGGCCGGTGACGATGATGGTGCCCGCGCCCAGGAAGCCGATGCCGCTGATGACCTGGGCGCCCAGGCGGGCGGGGTCCCCTCCTCCGTAATACTCTATGAGGTAGGCGTTGGTCATCATGGCCAGGGCCGAACCCAGGCAGACCAGGATATGGGTGCGGAAACCCGCGGGACGGCCCTTGCGCCCCCGCTCCACACCGATGATGCCGCCGCACAGGACGGCCAGGCAAAGCCGGGCTATGATGGAGACGGAATTGAGCTCCTCCATCATTCCGATAAACTCTTGTAACTGCACGCGAATCATCTCGTTCCTCTATTTTTGACGGAAATCCGGAGCCTTCTCAAATCTCTGCGGCTGTGACTTATATTAAAGCACAAAATATACTGCAAAGTCAACAGTAATTTTAGGTGATATGCACAGTTTTCCTTTTTTGGCGATCTGTCAGGAAGGCTCCCGGAATAACCTGAAAAATCACGATTTTTTCAGTGCGTTTCCACAAACTTTTTCTTTATATTTGATGATAACGCCCAAATGCACGCCGCAAAATAAAAAGCCCAAGTCCGGGTGTGTCCATACACTCGTCCTTGAGCTTTTTATCGTTCCAACCTGTTTTGCCTCCTGGGCCAGGGATTATTTAAGGGGATGGCCTTCCCCGGCCGGAGGCAGGGTCTTTACTTTTTTTCTTCCGGGGGCTGCTCCTGATGTCCCTGGCCGGGCTGCGGGGGGTATTTCTGGAACCCGCCGGCCTGAGGAGGTGCGCCGTAGGGGGGCCGGGGCGGAACAGGGGGCTTGGGAGGCCGGTTGGCGCTCACCTTTTTAACAATGCGGCTGACAACCCACACGATGAGGGCGATAAGGCCCACGAAGATCAGAAGCACCGGCAGGTCTTCGATGGCAAAGAAGAGGATGCCCTGGAGGGCGCCGGTGATGTTGTCCAGAGACCGGGCCCCGGAGGCCTGCAGCTTCTCCCAGAAGGTCTTGGGCTGGTTCTTGGTGATGTTGTACTCCACCACTTCCTGGATGTCCAGGTTGAGATAAGAGTAGGTCACCTGGCTGTCCATCCGCTTGAGGGTGCCGGTGATGGATTCGATCTCATACCGCACCTGGGAGAGGGCCTGCTCCAGGGTGATGACGTCCTCCAGCTTTTCCGCTTTGGACAGGATATCCAGCAGGCGCTCCTCCTGGAGCTCCAGGGTGTCCAGCCGCGCCTGGGCGTCATAATAGCTGTCGGTGATGTCGTCCATGCTTTCGCTCTTGGAGACTACATTGCACAGCCCGCCCACCGAGGCGGTCACTTCCTCCAGCTTGGCCGCGGGGATCCGTGCCGAAATGTTGGCGTTGCGCTCATAGTATTCGCCCCGGTTGTAGAGGCTGCGGCCACCCACTTCCTGGTTCTGGATGTAGCCGCCGGCCGTTTCGATGACCCGCGTCACATCCTCCAGGGCCTTGTCAAACTCCATGGTTTCCATGCTCATATAGGAGTGCTTGACAATTTTCCGGTCCTCCAGGGCGGCGTTTGCTCCGCCGCCGGTGTCGGGGGCGGTCTTTTCCGCTTCCTCGGCAATCTCCGCCGAAGCCATGTCGTACATCATGCCGTCCCGAGCGGCGGCGGGAGCCGCTGCCGTGGAGGAGGCCGCGCTGTAGTTGGCACTGGCGCTTCCGCCGCAGGCTGTGAAGGTCATGGCCAGGATAATGAGGACGGACAGTCCCCCGATCCAGATTTTTCTGTTCAATTCAAAAACCTCCTTGTGTCAAGGGGATTGGGGCTTCCGGCGGGCCGGGCCCTTATCTACCCCGAAGGGCTTTTCGTCTATTGAGTGGCTCTATTTTACCCTTTTGATGCATCAAAGGGAAATTTTGACGTTTTATCCAAATCCATGTCCATTCTTTTGACAAAACAGAAGCTGCCTCCCGGAGGGAAGCAGCCTCTGACAATCTCAGCCGCCGGAATTTTCGCCCACCGGCCGGGCAAATTCCCTTGCCCGCAGCTTCTGGGCGCTGCCGCCGAGCCAGCGGGCGTCGTCGTAATATCCGCCGCTGTCCCGCCAGGCCCAGGACAGCACCATCTCCGCCGCGTCCCTGGCGCCGGGGTCGCCGCTGTCATACAGGTCCCGGACATAGGGCGCGGCTGCCACCGCCACCTCCCGCAGGGCCCAGGGGTCCAGCTCTCCATCCAGCCCCGCCCGGTAGCGTCCTATGTTGTGCCGGGCGATGACGCCGCCCACGTCGCACCAGCACAGGGCCAGGAAAAGGACGCAGAAGACGGCGGCGATCCATCGGGGAGCACGGATGGGCCGCAGTGCGGACAAAATAAGGATGGCGAAAACCAGAAAGAGGAGGAGCATAAACCAGCTGGTGTATACCCGCAGGAGGGTCAGCCCGTAAAATCGGATGTAGAGTCCCATTTTACTCAGGGCAGTGACGATAAGGAGAAGGGTCTCGGCGCAAAGGAGGATGTCCAGCCCCCGGAGCAGGGGGGAGCGCTTCCCCTCCCGTCTCTGGGCATACCGCCTGCCGCAGCCCAGCAGCAGAAGGTTGACCACTGCCACCCGGCAGAGCTCAAAAAAGCCGTCCCGGGCATATTGGGAGTAGGAAACGCCATCCGGCCGCCGGCCGCCCAGGGCCCCCAGGAGAGTGGACGCCTGAGCGCCGAAAAAGACCAGGTACAGCAGGCAGAAGAGGGTCAGGACGGTCACCGGCACCAGCTCCGGGATCACCCGGCGCTTTGCCCCCCGCGCGTCGGCGTCGGCGGCTGTGAGGCGATCCCCGGCCCGGCGGCCCGCCGCCCCAAAGAGGAGCCCGAAGAACCAGCAGGCCACGGGGATGGCAACCAGCAGCCGCAGGAAGACGTCGCCCAGGTTCCAGTCCACGCCGGAGAGCAGGCCGTCCACCATCCGGTAAAAGGTGGCGTCCGCCGCGGTCAGCTCCATGGCCGCATAAAAAAGCACCGGCAGGGTAAAAAGGACCGTAAGCGTCACCAATAGGGCGCTGCGGGCATTCCCCCGCTTGCCCATCCCCGACCGCAGGGCTCCAAAGCCCAGGCCAAAGCTGCCAAGGGGGAGCACCACAAAGTGGTTCCACAGGTCCGCGGTCAGGTAATTCCCCAGGCGGTTCTCCAGCCGGGTGCCAAAAAGGGCCGACACCCAGTAGACTGCGCACAGCATCAGGAACAGGAGGTTAAAGAAGGGCAGGACGCCCCCGTTTGTGAGGACGGCAAAGGGCAGCGCCGCCGCCAGGGTCAGGGCCAGCCAGGGCCAGCTGTCCCGGGGGGTCCCGCCGCCCCGGCGCACCCGGCAGCAGAGGCAGAGCCCGCAGAAGCAAAGGGTAAAGAGGGTCACCCCCAGCCCCAGGTCAAAGACACGGACCATGCGGAGGAACAGATAGCCGCACAGGTAGCAGAGCAGCGCCGTCAGGGCGTCGCTGGGGTGGTACTCCACGGGGGGCCTGGGAGGGGCGGAGGGCGTCCCCGCCGTCGGGGATGGAGGGACAGCGCCGGGCGCTGCGGGAAGCGCCGCGGGGGCCGTTTTCCCGGGTTCCGGGGGCATTTGGGGTGCACTGAGGGAGACGGGCGTCTCCAGGACGTCCGCCGGACGGTTTTGTTGGTTCATATTACGGCACCTCTATGGCAGAATTAAGTTTCAGATTCTCCGGGTTCTTCCCGGTACTCCAGGATGTCGCCGGGCTGGCAGCCCAGCACCCGGCAGATGGCCTCCAGGGTGGAAAAGCGCACCGCTTTGGCCTTGCCGTTTTTGAGGATGGACAGGTTGGCAGGGGTGATCCCCACCCGTTCCGCCAGTTCTCCGGAGGAGACCTTCCTCCTGGCCATCATCACGTCCAGATTGACAACGATGGGCATGGCGGGCCTCCTTCCTAGATGGTGTAATCGTTCTCTTCCTTCAGCTCCACAGCCTGTTCAAAGACGTTCTTCACCACCCGCAGGATCAGCCCCACAAAGGCCGCGGCCACAGCGATGAAAAAGAAGGGCAGGTAGGCCCAACTGTAGCAGAGGCAGACCAAGGCGGCGGCGAAGCAGCACCAGGAAATGATCCGCAAAGCGGCCACATTGCCCGCGGTGAATACCTGCCCGGCTCCGATGGCCATAAGGAGGCTGCGCAGCTTCCAGAGCAGAATGGCCGCAGGACCGGCACAGAAGTAAAAAGCGGAGAGAAGCACCGGCAGCAGAGTGGGGGCCTTGTGGTTCCAGAGGATATAAGCCCGTGCCGCCCGGGGGGCCAGCGCCAGCCCCGCCGCCAGCAGAATCATAAAGAGCCAGGTGCAGGCAAGGGAAAGGCGGATGGAATATTTGTGGGTCCACATGGCAAAGCGCCTCCTTTGTTCCTGTTGATGCCATTTTAGCATTCATGTGTTTGAATGTCAATACTTTTTTATTGTTTTTCGATATATTTTTTTCGTTTCACATGTGTACCCTCCCAAAACACCTGCCCAGGACGGACGGGGCCCTTTGCCATTCCCCCATTATCCCCAACCGGTGCCCTTCCCCTCCGTCCGGCGGGGCCCTCCATGGAATAGCCGGTAAGCAGGCATCCCCGTGGACTCCGGAAGCTATTTGAGACCCGTCGGCTTTGGCTTCCGCTGTGGAAAATACAAATACCGGGAACGCCCGATGGGCGTTCCCGGTATTTGTATGGTAATATCTGGAGACAATTCGGATAAAGGCGATAAGTAGGTTTGGGTGACATCAGGAGGTGTCTTTCTCTGTTGTGACCATAGTCTACCATGCCTTTTTTTCCAATACAATGGCTTTTGAAGCATCTTGGCAGGCTCTTAACGGTGTCTTTCATTTTCTTGTCAGAGCATTAACGGATATGGAAAATTGATACATTTTCCTTTTCCAGCATTTGCCCTCCGGGCCTGGGCCGGCGGCCGGCGGAACAAAAAAAGGGCCGCCCGCCGGAGACCGGGGGCGGCCAAAGGCTTTCCGTCTGCTTATTTGGCAGCGGGAGCCGCAGAAACAAACTTGCTGGGGTTGATGCGGATGCCAGGGCCCATGGTGGTGGCCAGGACGCAGGAACGGACATACTGGCCCTTGACGGCGGCGGGCGTGGCCTTGACAATGGCGCCCATGAGGGTATCAAAGTTCTCCTGGAGCTTCTCAGCACCAAAGGACACCTTGCCGATGGGGCAGTGGATGATGTTGGTCTTGTCCAGACG
>JAEXZK010000093.1 GCA_023451415.1 Bacillota bacterium
GATGTGATGTCCAGGATATCATCCACAATCTGGAAAGCCAGACCAATATTCCTGGCGTAACGGTCCGCCCGGCTGATCAGCTCCTCCCCCGCCCCGGCCGTAATGCACCCGATCCGGGCGCTTACCCGGATCATGGCCCCAGTCTTCAGCAAATGCAGGGTATCCAAAAGCTGTGGGGGGATTGGCCTCCCCTCGTTCTCCACATCGATAACTTGTCCGCCAAGCATCCCGTCGGCTCCGGCGGCCTGAGACAGCTCCCGAACCGCCCGCAGCGTAAGCTCCGGCGGGATTCTTTCCGCATTCAGGGCGGTGCCGAAAGCGTGAGTCAGCAGGCCATCCCCTGCCAGAAGAGCCATCGCCTCGCCAAACTGGACATGGCAGGAAGGCTTGCCCCTGCGCAGGTCGTCGTCGTCCATACAGGGCAGGTCGTCGTGGATCAGGGAATAAGCATGGATCATCTCTATTGCACAGGCAAAGGGCAAAGCGTCCTCCATCCTGCCGCCGCAGAGTTCATGAAATGCCAGGACCATTACCGCCCGGATGCGCTTTCCGCCGCCCATAAGGCTGTAACGCATGGCGTCCAGAACCGTTTTCTGAGGGCAGTCCTCCCGGGGCAGAACGGTCTCCAGGGCCCGCTCCGCGCTTTGGTAATACCGGTCAAAGGTTGCTTTGTAGTCGGTCATCATTTTGTTACTCCAAATCAAATTCTATCTTCCGCTGTTCCACCACCTGCTGGGCCCGGTCAAGCTCCTGGCGGCAGCTCTGGGACAGCCTGATCCCTTCGTCAAAAAGAGCCAGGGATTCATCCAGAGTGGTCTCCTGTTTTTCAAGCCGGGAGACAATCTCCTCCAGATGTTTCAGATCCTCCTCGATGGTGTGTTTTTCATTCACGATCCGCTTCCACCTCCCATGTCCCGGTGACTGTGCTTTCGATCCCTCCGCCGGACACCAGGGTCACCAGACGGTCGCCTGCCGCCACACCCCGGGTATCAGCCACCACCTGTCCCTCCCGGAGGGTGATGGAATAACCGCGGAGCATCAATGCGGCGGGATTGAGCAGCTCCAGCTGGGTCAGACAATGTCTGGCCTGCTGCTCCAGATCCTTTATTTTATCAGTTTGGGCATCTACCAATGATTTTATCAAATATTCAAGCTTTTGTCTATTTTTTTTCAGTTCCATCTGAGGGGAACTGGCCAGAAGCAGCCGGGCAAGCCTTTGATTTTTCCCGGCTAAAGCGGCGATGCGCTCTTGCACCAGCCTCCCCAGACGGGAAGAATAATCATCCAGCCTTTTGCGCACCGCACCCAGATCCTGGGCAGCAAGGGCGCAGGCGGCGGTGGGGGTTGCCGCCCGGGCATCCGCCACATAATCCAGCAGGGTGAAGTCCACCTCGTGGCCAACAGCGGAAATAACCGGGACCTGGCAGGCGTAAACGCCGCGAACAAGCCCCTCGTCATTAAAGGCGGAAAGATCCTCGGCGCTTCCGCCGCCCCGGGCGATGATGGCGGTTTGGCAGGCGCCCTCCCTCTCCAGCGCTCCCAGAGCCGCCAGGATGGAACGGGGCGCTTCCAGCCCTTGGACCACGGCCGGATAGACGATGAGCCTGACCAAAGGGTTGCGCAGGGCAAAGGTTTCCACAATGTCGTGGAGGGCCGCCCCGTCGGGCGAGGTAATGATCCCCACGGCGGAGGGCGCTGGGTCCAGCGGCCGCTTGGCTTCCGGGGAGAAAAGCCCCTCCTGAAACAACTGCCGCTTTAAGTCTTCCAGGGATTTTTTACCCTTCCCTGCCCCCAGCTCCTGGAGGTCATAGACAATGATCTGGAAGGCTCCGTCCCGCTCATAAAGGCTGACGTTCCCCCGGACCACCACCATAGCGCCGTCCTCCGGAAGATCTGCCAGATGCTGGGCATACCGGCTGAACATGACACAGCGGATAAGGGCGTCCCCGTCCCGGAGGCTGAAGTACAAATGCCCTGAGGCGGAACGGTAGGATACATTGGAAAGCTCCCCCCGTACCATCAGGTCGGTAAGATTTTTTTGTTCCTCCAGGAGGGACTTGACATACCGGCAAAGCTGAGAAACGGTGACAATGGTGCTGTAAGCCAAGAGTCAGCCCCCCTTCCGCTGATGGAGCACCCAGCCTAAAATAGCGTCGCCGCAGGCGTTGTCCGCCGAAAATGCCGGTTGGGCGAAGGCGCACTCTCCAACGCCGGCCAGCTGTTCCTTGAGCAGGGCGTTGGACATGACCCCTCCGGAGTAGACCAGGGGAAGGTCTCCAGCCCGTTCCAGGGCGTATTCGGTCATGGCGCGGAGCACCTGGGCGATATGTTCCATAATCGTGCGGCTCAGGTCCTGCTGAGACGCGCCTTCTTCCAGAGACTTCCGGGCCAGGTTCTCCAGTCCCGACAGGCAGCAGCAGCCGTCCTTGAGGACGGGCTTGCGCCGCCACAGGACCTTTCCTTCCATGGCCAACCTTTCCAGGGCAGGCCCGGCGGGGAACCCCAAGTCCATCATCTGCCCCGCCCGGTCGATGAGCTGCCCGGCGGAAATATCCATGGTCCCGGCAAGGATCTCCACGTCAAAGACATGATCCTCTCCCGGCCGGACGGCAAGGACCTCGAAGGTGCCGCCTGAAACATGAAAGGCGATGAACTTCTTCTCCAGCAGGTCCATCCTCCCGGCGGACCAGAGAGCGGCGGCCAGCTGCCCCTCCTGATGGGAGGCGTAGTAGACCGGCACCTTTAAAACAGCCCCCAGAGAGTCGGCCACCAGTTTCCCCGCCAAAAAGCATGGCATATAGGAACTGTGGGCGTTCCGGGGCCTGTCCGAAACACAAACCGCAGAGATTTCTTCCCCATCCAGCTCCGAGGCGGCCTCGTCAAGTACCCCGGAAAGCTGCCGGACATGATGAAAGAGAGCATCACTCTGCCGCAGACCCAGCTCCCCGGCTTTGACAGGGAGTAGTCTTTTGCTTTGGCGCAGGGTGCTGCTCTCAGGATGAAGTACGGCGGCCGACGTAGTATAATTGCTGGTGTCCAGCCCCAGGAAGACACTCATTTTTCGGCGCCTCCGGCGGCACTGCGGGCGATCCCGCCCAACACGCCGTTGACATAGGCGGGATCTTCGTCTCCACCATATTTTTTGGCCAGCTCCACCGCTTCATTGATGGACGCCCCGACGGGGATGTCCTTCATGTACTGCATCTCGCAGATGGCCAGCCGCAGTATGGAAACGGTGACCTTGGGGAGGCGGTTCAGCTTCCATTTGGAAGAAAAGGCCTCAATGGTGGCGTCAATTTCCTCCCGGTGCTCCCGCACCGTGTTGGCCACTGCGGCGGCAAAGTCGTCCACAACAATATCCCGGCAGAGGGAAGCATCCCGGATGATATCCTCCACGGGCTCGTCGTTGAAGATCATCTCGAACAACAGCACAAATGCCTGTTCTCTGGCGTCTCTTCTGGTCATAGGTTCCTCCAATGGCAAAAATTACTGTGTTTAAAACAAAACAAACGCCCCCTTGGAGAGGGACGGGCTCAGCCGGTACACCGGCTGTCCAACACCCGCAATGGGACCCGTGCTTTCCGGCCCGGGCCCCAAGGGGTGCTCCCCTGTCAAGGAGGGATCATTCAGTTATCAGACCGCCGCGGCCTCGTCGGAAAAGGCGATGCCGGCGATATGGAGGTTGACCTTGGAAACGACGATGCCCGTCATATTCTGGACAGCCTCTTTTACATTGGCCTGAAGTTTTTTGGCAAGCTCCGGGATTTTAACGCCGTTGCGGACATAAATCCGGATATCGATGACCGCCACGCCGTCATTTAGGACGATGGAGACGGGTTTGACGGTCTGCTTCTCCAGGAACCAGCTGAGGCTGGGGCTGGAGACCACAGGGGCCAAGGAAGCCACGCCTTCCATCTCAGTAACGGTGTATTCGGCGATAGACGCCACAACGTCATGAGAAATTTTAAGGCTGCCGCCAAACTTATTCATTTGATTTTCCTGCATCTTGTAAACCTCCCGGAAGTAGTGGGTGCTTTAGAAAACACAAAATGATGCGTCAGAGCCGGGGTGCCCCGCGGCGCGGACGGCCTGCGCATAGCCGGTATAA
>JAEXZK010000166.1 GCA_023451415.1 Bacillota bacterium
TCCTGCTTCAGCTCGCTCTTGTTTTTCCGCCACAGGGGCACCATGGTGTTGAGGGTCTCCAGCTCCCGGACGGTCTCGTACTCGTCGGAGTCCTCCTTTTTGTGGCTGTGCTCCACCTCCATGGTGATGGGGTAGCGGATATAGTCGGAGTATTTCTTGACCAGCTCCTGGAGCCGCCAGGTCTCCAGGAATTCGTCGTAATTCTCGTCCTCGGTGTTGGCCTTGATGGAAAGGATGATCCGAGTCCCGCGGCCCTCCATCTGGCAGGGGACGATGGTATAGCCGTCGGGGCCCTTGGACTCCCAGCGGAAGGCCTCCTCGCTGCCGTAGGCCCGGCTTTCCACCGTCACCTTGTCGCTGACCATGAAGGCGGAATAAAAGCCCACGCCGAACTGGCCGATGATGTCCACGTCCTCGCCGGTTTCGTTCTCCTTCTTAAAGGCCAGGGAACCGCTCTTGGCGATGGTGCCCAGGTTCTGTTCCATCTCTTCCTTGGTCATGCCGCAGCCGTTGTCGGTGATGGTCAGGGTGCGGGCCTCCTTGTCGGGAGCCAGATGGATGGAAAAGTCGCTGCGGTCCAGGCCCACGTTCTCGCTGAGGGAACGGAAATAGAGCTTGTCGATGGCGTCGCTGGCGTTGGAGATGAGCTCCCGGAGGAAAATTTCCTTGTGGGTATAGATAGAGTTGATCATCAGATCCAGCAGGCGCTTGGATTCCGCCTTAAACTGCTTCATTGCCATGGATGGATGCACCTCTTACAGATTATTTTAGCACTCACACGCTATGAGTGCTAAAATAAGTATAGCGCAAAGCCCCACCCAAATCAAGAGCGCCGGGGAGAAATTTACAATTTCACAACAAATTGCAGCGGCAAGCAGCAATATTTTCCTCCCGGGGCACGTATTCTTTGCAGGGACAAGTCCGGCGGCGGCCGGAAAAATCGGAAGCGCCGGTTTTTGCACAAACGGCGGCGGCCAAAAGCCCGGGAATCCCAAAGGGCTCCCCATTTTCGCCTTGGCCGCATCCGACGCCTGCGAAAGATCCGGCAACTGCTCTATTTTCAAATAAGTTTTGGCAGAAGGGAATGATGTCATCCATGAACAAAAAGGTTCGGCGGCGGCTGGCCCTTGGCCTCGGGCTGCTTTGCGCCGGGATGCTGGGCGCCTGCGGCGTTTTCAGCCCTCCTCCCTCTTCTCCGGCCTCCCCCAGCTCGTCCGCCCCTGTTCAGGCGGCCTGGGACCCGGTGCCAGAGGCGGTGGCCGCTCTGGCGGACAGGGACACCGACGTCTATATCCTGTCGGCCCTGGATGATCAGGTGACCCGGGATGACCTGGACGTCACCGTGGACATCCCGCCCGTCTATTTTTCCCGGTTTGTCCGGGCGCTCATCGCCCTGGAGCTGCGTCCGCTGGAGGAAGGGGCCCCTGCCCTGGATATCCCCAAGCCCTTCACCCTGGCCTTTTCCTACGAGGGCCGGGGATATTCCTACGCCTTTTCCTCCGAAAAAATCATCGCCAACGGGGCCGATGCCTACCCCGCCAACCCGGCGGCCCTGGAGGAGCTGTATCAGTACGAAAAAGAAGGCTATGAGGGCCTGCTCACCCAGGATATTTACTATCTCCGGGAGGACATGGGCTTTGCCCCGGAGGATGTGGCCTCGGTGGAGCTGACCAGCAGTACCATGGGCGGCGAGGACCGGATCGTCTTTACCGACAAGACATCCATCCAGGCCGCCGTGGAGAGCCTGGGCAGCCTTGTGGTCTGGAGGCTGGACCCGGGAGCGCCCCCCAACCCCAAGACCGGAGGGGCTTCCTCCTGTATTTTCACCCTGGCGGACGGCTCCACCTGGCGGTATGAAACAGCCCTCCCCCGCGCTGTGGACGGCAGCGGGGCCGAGACTCTTTACGGGGAGGTTTCCTCCAACTACGGCAGCCTTTTTGACCCCCTGTACGACGGCTCCCAGATCGGTCCCGCTCTCTTCCCCACCATGAACGGCATGGCTCTCCCCGCTTGCCAGACCTCCCTGGATTATGGGGGCAGTTCCAAGGAATGGTCTTCCGTCAACGGCTTTTTGGCCCCGGATGTCCTCTACTACACCACGGACCCCGTGGTGTCCCCGGGGAGCGGCGCCTCCTGCATCCTGGCCTTCCGCGCCCCGGATGGCGGCACCCTGCGTCCGGACAGCCTGGCCGTGGCCCTCTGGCGGGAGGACTCCCTTGGAGATTGGCGGGAGCTGGACGCCCCCGACGCCGGCGGCAGCGCCCTGGATCTTCCCGATGCCGAAGGCAAGTATTATGTCCAGGTGCGCGCCCAGTTCCCCAGGGGCTGGGCGGAATATATCTTTGAATACCGGGTGACAGACCTTCCCTCCTACTTCTGGGACATCGAGTTTGGCAACAACGAGGGGAACGTCACCTTCACCCGCCAGGACAGCGGTCTTACTGTTCCCGGCGGGCAGAACCGCCAGTATGTGGAGTTTATCCTCTCCCTGGGGCTTACCCTGGCCAGAGAGGAAGCGCCGGCCCAGTCTCTGGCCGTCCAGGAGGCGTTCTCCATGGCCTTTGACCAGGAAGGAAAGCGCTGTGTCTTCGCCTTTTCCCCCCAGGGGGTGACCATGGACGGCAAGGCGTGCGCCCTGGCCCATCCGGAGCGGATTGCCGACCTGTACATCCCCCTCACCTCGGAAAACGCCATGGAGGGGGGCGACGGCCTGGTGGACTACGGCCTCCGGGGCTTCCTCACCAAGGAGACGTCCGCCTTCTCCCAGGTGTGCCCCTTTGCTTGGGAGGAGTTGGAGTCCCTCACTGTCACGCAGGAGCGGCCCAAGGACTATACCGCCTATGATGTCACCGCTGCCCTGGCGGGGGATCTCTCCTGGCTGGACGACATCATCCTGGCCCGGGAGTGGTCGGAGGCGGATCACTACTGGCCCCGGCGCTTTTTCCTTTCCTACCGCATCATCTTGACGGACGGCACCGTCTACGAGCTGGGGGAGCAGTTCCTCAAGGACGGGGAACCCACCGGCTGGTACCCGGTGTACAGCGACCTCCCGCAGGCGGAGGCCCTCATCGGCGCCATGTCCGGAGAGGCGGTGGCGCGGCCCCAGCGGCTGCCCGCCGCCCTCAGTGTTGACGATCAGGGGAATATTACTTTTTCATAACAAGCGGCGCAGCACCGCCCCCTCCGGTTTCCCGGAGGGGGCGGTTTCTTCTGCTCACCAGCCTATTTCCACCGATGACGCCTGTTCTTCTCCAAAGTTGTCCACCAGCACCGACCGTATTTCCGCCGAGCTGGAGAGGCCGGCGGGGACGGTGAGGTTTTCCAGGTAGGTATAGAACCCGCAGCTCCCGGTGACATCCGGCTGAGGCGCTCCCTCCTCATCGGGAGCGGTGCCCTGGGGCGAAAAAATATTCCCAATGTCGATGTCCTGGGTGTGGGCCAGCCTGCCATCCACCCAGACCTGGATCTGGCCGCTTACCGGCCAGTTGGTAAGGACTGGCCGGCCGGAGCTGTCGTCCCATTCAAAGGCGGGCTCCACCTGGGTCTCCACCGGGCCGTCCAGGATCAGAGCATCATTTTCCACCCAGATCCTCCCGTCGAAGGCGGTGGCGGTGCGCATCTGGTACTGGGCCCGCAGGCCGTACACCACCTCCAGAAGCTGATTCCGGGTTTGCCCGTCCAGGGTGGTAAAGCTGACAGACAGCTTCATGGTGTCCAGAGGCTTTGCCGTCAGCCGGGCGGAAAAGCCCCCGCTTCCGTCCCGCTCCCCCGGGGAGGAAACTGTCTCCATCCCCTCCCCGGCCAGGGAAAAGGCGGCGGCCATGTCGGGGGTGTCCGCTTTGGGGACGGCCGTCACCAGCAGGGTGACCTGGCGGGCGGCATGATCGTACTCCAGCACCTCCCAGCCGTAATCCGCCGTCAGGCTGTCCTGCTGTTGGAACTGCTCCCGCAGGTCGGCAGTGAGGCTGCCCAGCTGGCTGCGGACGTCGCTCCCGATACCGTCCACCCGGCTGTCCACCTGCTCCAGCCGGTCCCGGAGGCCGGACACCTGGCCGTTGAGGTGGAAGAACCCCGCTCCGCACGCCAGGGCGCAAAGGGCGCAAAGGACGCAGAACCCGCCGGTCAGCCACAGGGCCCGCCGCCGGGAGGCGCGCTCCCGGGCATCCGTTGCAGCCAGCAGCTCCCGCACCGCGTCTATGGAGAGGGTTTGGGGTGAGCTTTGGGGCTGGGGCCCGGGGCCGGCATCCTCTGTCCCTGCCTCCGGCGCGTTCTCCTCCCCGCCAGGCTGGAGCAGCTCGCCCACCGGCACCTCCAGCAGCCTGCTCAGCTCCATGAGGTTATCCAGGGTTGGGATGGCCGCGCCCGATTCCCACTTGGAAACGGCCTGCCGGGAAAGCCCCATCCGCTCCGCCAGTCCCTCCTGGGAAAGCCCGGCCTCCTTGCGAAGCTGCTGTATCTTTTAAGAAATTTCCATAGCGGTCCGCCTCCTTTTACTGTTTTAATGGTATCAGCCCGAGGCGGAAAGGGACACCAACCGCTCGTTTCCTTTTGTCAACCGCCAGTTGCCGGCGTGCCGCCGGGGCCATGACGCGCGCTCCGTCCTGTTTTGGGCGGCAGATCGTCCGCCCGCGGGGCAGACGGCGGAGGCCGTCGCTTCCCAGACACGGCGTACCGCCGGGGCCATGACGCATCTTCCTTCCCGCTTTAGATGATAATTTGCCTCCACCCGGGACGGCGGGCCCCTATCCCCGCTTTTCCGCCAGGGCGGCGTTGAATTCCGCCCCGATGATCAGCATAATGGCGCTGAGATAGAGCCACAGGAGCAGGACGATCACCGCACCGATGGAGCCATACAGGGCGGAATAGCGGCCCAGGTTTTCCACATAAAAGGAAAAACCTGCGGAAAAAATCATCCACCCCGCCATGGAAAGGATGGCTCCCGGGTAGACATGGCGCAGAGCGGGCTGCTTTTTCAGAGAAAGGCCGTAAAGCAGGGTCAGCACCACAAAAAGGATGGCCCCCAGGACGACAAAGCGCAGGCCGTTCCACAGCTGGATGGCCGCCCCGCTGATGGGGATAAACCTGGCCAGAAAGGTAAGGAGGTTCTGACCGATGGTGATGAGGAGCAGGGATGCAAAAATGGAGAACATCAGAAAGATGGTAAAAAAGAAAACCACGATCTGATGGGCCACAGGCCCCCGGAGCTCCCTGGCCCCGTAGGCCCGGTTTACCGACACCATCAGGGAGTCCACCGCCCGCATGGAAAAGAAGATGGTAAAAAAGAGGCCAAAGAAAAGAGCGGTGCTGCTGCGCATCTCAGTGACGTGCTGGAGAAACATATTGATGATCCCGATGATTTCTTCGGGGATGAGGCGGTGGAGTTCCGACCCCATCCCCACCTGAGGCAGGCGGAGGAAGCCCAGGAGCATGCTGACAAAAATAAGGAAGGGGAAAAAGGAAAAAATGAGGTAGTAGGCCAGGGCGGCTCCCGCGCGGCCCACCTCATGATCAAAATACCGTTCCACCAGGCTCCGTACAAAGGCAAGCAAAGGATGCCGGTCCACAAAGGCCAGCAGCCTTGCGGCGGCGCGGTCCGCTTTTTGGGGAAAGTCCACAGGGATTCCTCCTTTTGGGGATGGTTAAAAATAGAGCTTGCTCTCCCCTTTGCCCCGCCGCCCGATGGCCGCGGCGCAGCGGCTGGCTTCCGCCAGGATGGCATGTGTGTCCAGAAGCAGCGCCCCGTCCCGCTTGACAAAGCGCCCGTCCACCAGGGTGTGGCGGATATTGGTGTGGTCGGCGCTGTAAAGGATGGCGGCAAGGGGATTGTAGAGAGGGGCTGTGGAGGGGGTATCCAGGTCCCAGATGTTCAGGTCGGCGGCGGCCCCCAGCCGCAGGTCCCCGGCGCCGAAGCCCAGGGCATCATGCCCCCGCATCAGCGTCCGCCACACCTCCCGGAGGGTAAAGTCCTCGGCCCGGTCCTCCCACTTGCCCAGCAGGGCCAGGAGCCTGGCCTGCTCCAGGGCGTCCAGGGTGTTGGAGCTGGCAGCGCCGTCGGTGCCGATGCAGAGGTTGGCCCGGTCCCAGCGGTCCCAGAGGGTCCCTCTGCCCATCCCCAACTTCAGGTAGGTCTTGGGGCACGCGGCCAGATAGGTATCCGCCCGGAAGAATTTGTAATCATCCTCCTCCAGCCAGAGGCCGTGGGCCGCGATACAGGGCACATCAAAGCCTCCCGCCCGGTCCAGGGCCGCCGCCGGGGAGCAGCCGTACTTCTCATAGCTTTCCGCCACCTGTTCCCGGGTCTCGGACAGGTGGATATGGATGCCTGCCCCGTCGTCCCGGGCCGCCTGGGCCAGCTGTTCCAGAACTCGGGGCGGGCAGAGGTAGGTGGAGTGGGGGCCGTACCGCACCTGGATCAAGGGGTCGGACCGGTACCGCTCCATCAGGGCTCGGGTGGCGGCGATGTCCGCCGAGGCATCCCCCTCCGTGCCGAAGGCACAGACCGCCAGGTCCGCCCGGATGCCGCATTCCCTGGCGGCCTCGGCGGTCTGCTCCG
>JAEXZK010000220.1 GCA_023451415.1 Bacillota bacterium
TTTTTACGCGCATACACCGTCTCTGACGGTGTGCGCTGAGATCTCAAGGCCGCGGCGGACAGAACCGCCGCATGGCCGTTTTATATAGCTTGCCGCAGGCAAGCTATATAAAATATGGCAGCCGACCCCGGTTTTGGCAATCGGCCTCCGTAATCTATAACTGTAAGCAGTCAAACGGACAGCAAACCAAACAACTCACAAAGGAGAAATAGCAATGAAAAAGCTGACTATGAAATCTATGATGACCGCCCTTACCGCCGCAGCGCTGGCTGCCGCTCTTATGGCGGGGTGCGCCGCCGCCCCTGCCGCATCCTCTGCCTCCTCCGCACCTGCGGGCCGCGCCGTCGGCACCGTGCTCCTCAGCGTCAATCCCGAGATCGAGGTGGAATATGACGGCCAAGGGCTGGTCCTGGAAATTGAAGGGATCAACGACGACGGCAAAAGCGTGGTTTCGGGATATACCGGATATCAGGGCAAAAAGTGCGAAGATGTGGTCAGCGAGCTGGTGCAAAAGATTTATGAAGCGGGCTATTTCCAGAAAACCGTGGACGGCCATGTGAAGAACATCGTGGTAAAGCTGGAGGAGGGCTCCGCCTATCCTGACAACGAGTTCCTGGAAGAAGTCGCTGAAGGCGTGCGCAAAGCAGTCAACAGCTGCGGTATCACCTCGTCGGCCATGACGGTTGATGAGGATGATCTGGATGACAACGGCTATATCGGCCTGGAAAAGGCAAAGGACCTGGTCCTGTCTCAGCTGGGCCTGAAGGAGGCCTCCTTCACAGACCGGGAATACGAACTGGACGACGGCGTTTATGAGCTGGAGTTTACCGCAAACGGCATCGAATATGAATTTGAGGTCAACGCCGTCAACGGCAAGGTTTTGAAGGCCGACTACGAGACCAACGACGATTGGGACGATTTTGATGATGACCGGGATGATCGGGACGACCGCGACGATGATGACTACCGGAACACCCTGCCCCAGGCTGCTGCCGATTTCCTCAAAGGCTATGCGGGCAAGAACCTCTCCGACAACGATGTCAAAAAGATCGTGAACTACGCCGTGGAACACAAACTGGACCTGGACGACATGGAAGACTATCTGGAGGCCACCGGCAAGCGCGACTACGACCTGAATGACGTTTATGAGCGCCTTAACGGCGGCCGGGACTGGGATGATGACTATCCCCACCTGGACGACGACCGGGACGACCACGATGATGATCGGGACGATCGGGACGATCGGGACGACCACGATGATGATGACGATCGGGATGACCACGATGATCGGGACGACCGGGACGATGACGACGACTGAGTTGATCCATCCATAAAAAATCCCCCCGCTGCCATTGGGCAGCGGGGGGATTTACCTGTGCTAAAAGCTGCGGAGCAATCAGAGTGTTTAAGGCTGCCACCTGGATCTGCCTGCAGCGGTCCGATTGCCTTAGAGTCCGGTGATGGTGGTCTCCAACGCCAGCTCCATCATTTCTTTGAACTTGGTCTGACGCTCCTCGGCAGTCATAGCGCGGTTGGGGTCACTGAGAAGATCGGAAATGGTCAGCAGGCCCAGAGCCTTTTTCTTGAGATAAGCCGCATTCATGTAGAGGGCGGCGCACTCCATCTCGGCGCAGAGGATGCCCATAGTCAGCCATTTGGCGCTGCGCTGGGGGTTGGGCACATAAAAGACGTCGCTGGACAGGACGTTGCCAACCAGATGCTTGTATCCCCGTTCCCGGGCCAGAGAGACGGCGGTGGAAAGCATATCGTAATCGGCGATGGGGGCAAAGGTGCCGGGCAGCTCATACTGGGCTGCAAAATTGGAGTCGGTGCAGGCACCTTGAGCGATGACAATATCGCCAAGGTCCAGGCGGGGGTCCATGCCTCCCGCGGAACCGATGCGGATGATCTTTTCCACACCGTAAAAGGCATAGAGCTCATAGCTGTAAATGCCAACCGAGGGCATGCCCATACCGTGACCCATGACAGAGACCTGGTGGCCCTTATACTCGCCGGTGTAACCCAGCATCCCCCGGACGCTGGTGAAGCAGACGGCGTCCTCCAGGAAGTTTTCAGAGATAAATTTGGCCCGCAGGGGGTCGCCGGGCATAAGGACGACTTTTGCAATCTGGCCTTTTTCAGCTGCGTTGTGAGGAGTAGACATGGTATTTAGCTCCTTTCTTTTTTTACGGTCCCGTGGGGCCGCTTTATTGGTCAATAGCCTTTTTGTGGGCTGCCATCCTGCCGATCATCCTCCAGCTGCCGTCCTCATCCCGCAGAAAGCGGGTCATAACAAACCGCTGGACGGATTCCTCCACAATCCACTGGACTTTTTGCCTGCCGTCGGGGGCGCTGGCCAACGCTGTATAAGCGTCTGGGCAGGTGAGCTGGAAAGTAAGAGGCGCGTCGGCGCCAAAGGGAATATACAAATATTTCCAGTTATCGCCCTGCGGGTCATATACGAACTCTATTACACATGAGGCGGTGTGCCCTTGTTCCGATATCAGACCGGAGCCGGCATATACATATCTGCAAACGGAATGGATGGTAGTCCGCTTCATCGTCCAGGAGAAATTCCAGGTGCCGGAAAAGGTGATCAAATGGCCGGAGGACGGGTAAGAAGTCCACTGGAATACCCATTGGCCGATACACCGGGAGAAAAGCTGGTAGGTAGGGGAGCTGCAGAGGAAACTTTGGAAAAGGGGTGAAAATGATCTTTCGTCTTGTGTCATACAAAAACTCCAATGATGTCGAGGACAGCTTACGATGCGTCACACCTGCGGCGCCTCCTGCGGGAGCCGTGCCCTGAGCTCGTCGCGGAGATAGTCGGGATCGGCGGCCAGCCCGCCCACAGGCAGGTAGATGTCGCCCCGGCCGTTCTGGCAGCCCTGCTGGTAGTAAAGCTTGCGGTTGGCGGATAGGGGGGCGAGGACGCGGTCCGGATTGCGCAGCTGGAGGCAGAGATAGCTCATCCCCTGCTGGGAGACCACCCACACCGCTTCGATGTCCCTGTAATAGATGCGGCAGTCAAGCTCCCTGGGCAGGAGGGGACACTGGAAGGACTCGGGCCCATAGGTGATAAAAGGTTTGCCCGAGCGCAGGAGCGCGGAGAATACAGGAAAGAAAAAAATGACGGACAGTATCCCGGGGAAAACAGCTCCCTCCCCGCCGGCCAGACAAACGAAGAACATTACGATGCTCATGAGCAGCAACAGCAGGATGGGAGTAAAGGTTTTCCATTTGACTTTGTAGGGGATGATCAAAGGCTCACGGGACTGAATCACGATGGCACTTCCTTTTTTACTTTCTTATTTTCTATTCTACCATCTTCCGGCCCGGGCTTCCAGTGGCAAATAAAAAAAGTTGCAGGGGCAGACGCTGGTTTGACAGTATCCCAAAGGATTTGCTTTGGAAGGATAAATAGATTATACTGAAAGCTGACCAACCCTGTACCAAGGAGAACGACATGCTCAAACGACTGATCGCCTATTACAAGCCCTACAAAAAGCTGATGGCCCTGGACCTGACATTTGCCTTCCTGCTGTCGGCCTTCGACCTTTTTTACCCTGTCATCACCGGCAATATTATTGACGAGTACGTCCCCCGGCGGGAGCTGCGCCTGATCCTCACCTGGCTGGGGATTCTTCTGGCACTTTATGCCCTGAAGGCAGGAGCCAAATTTGTGGTCAACTATTACGGCCACATGGTGGGCGTGCGGATGCAGATGGATATGCGCCGGGAGGTGTTCGTCAAGCTCCAGAGCCTGCCCTTTTCTTATTTTGACAACAACAAGACCGGGGTCATCATGTCCCGGATTATCAATGACCTGATGGATATCAGCGAGCTTGCCCACCATGGCCCCGAGGAGCTGTTCATCGCCACCGTCACCCTGGCGGGGGCCTTTGTCATCCTCACCGGCTCCAGCCTTCCCCTTACTCTCCTTATCTTCGCCTTCATCCCGGTGGTGGCCTTTGTGGCCCTGAAGAAGAAAAAGAAAATGCGCATGGCTTTTGCCGATATGCGCAAGGAGATCGGCTATGTTAACGCCGACCTGGAGAGCAGCATCGCCGGCATCCGGGTCAGCCGCGCCTTTACCAGCACCGACCACGAGCTGGAGCGGTTTGGGGAGAGCCACGACCGCTTCCGCCAGAGCCGGGAGTACTCCTACAAGGTGATGGCCGATTATATGGCCGTCAACCACCTGATGACCGACCTCCTCTACTGGGTGGCCCTGGCCGCCTCGGGGCTTTTTGCCTACAAAGGGATCATCACCCCCGGCGATATGGTCAAGTATATTCTCTACGTCACCCTGTTCATGAACTCCATCAAGCGGCTGGTGGACTTTGCGGAGATGTACGAGATGGGGATGACGGGCTTTGCCCGGTTTACCGAGCTGATGGACTGCGAAAGCGAGCGGGAGCTCCCCGGGGCCGCCGACCTGGGGACGGTCCGGGGCGGCGTGGAGTTCCGGGACGTTTCCTTCACCTATGAGAATGGGGAAAATGTCCTCAGCCATATCACCCTGGGCATCGCCCCCGGCCAGAAGGCGGCCATCGTGGGGCCGTCGGGCAGCGGCAAAACCACCATGTGCCACCTGCTGCCCCGGTTCTACGACATTACCGCCGGCCGCATCCTCATCGACGGCAAGGATATCCGGGAGGTCACCCTCCGGTCCCTGCGGCGGAATATCGGCATTGTGCAGCAGGACGTGTTCCTCTTCAACGGCACCATCCGGGAGAATATCGCCTACGGCAACTTTGAAGCCACTGAGGAGGAGATCGTGTCCGCGGCCAAGCGGGCCAGGATCCATGACTATATCATGTCCCAGCCCGAAGGGTATGACACCGAGGTGGGGGAGCGGGGAGTCAAGCTCTCCGGCGGGCAGAAGCAGCGCATTTCCATCGCCAGGGTATTCCTCAAGAACCCGGCCATCCTCATCCTGGATGAAGCCACCAGCGCCCTGGACAACGTCACCGAGATGGCCATCCAGCAGTCCCTGGATGAGCTTTGCGCCGGGAGGACAACCCTGGTGGTGGCCCACCGCCTTTCCACCATCAAAGGAGCGGACAAAATCGTGGTCCTCACTGAGCAGGGGGTGGAGGAGGAAGGCACCCATGAGGAGCTGATGGCCCAAAACGGTGTTTACGCGGAGCTTTACCGCTCCCAGTTCCAACACCAATAAAGAGGCAGGAGGTGGCTTATAATGACCGAGCTTGAAAAAATGGTGGCCGGCCTGCCCTATCAGGCCAACGCCGAGGATGGGCCCGCCCAGCGGCAGCGGGCAAAACGGCTGGTTTACCGCCTCAACAACCTCCCCCCAGAGGCGGTGGAGGAGCGGATGGCTATCCTACGGGAGCTCCTGGGGAGGATGGGTGAAGGGTGCTGGATCGAGCCCCCCTTCCGCTGTGATTACGGCAGCAATATCTTCCTGGGTGCCAATTTTTATGCCAACTACAACCTCACGATCCTGGACTGTGCCGCCGTCACCATTGGGGACAACGTTTTCCTGGGCCCGGGGGTGGGCATCTATACCGCCGGGCATCCCCTGGACGCGGCCCTGCGGCGGGAGGGCTGGGAGGACGCCCATCCCATCACCATAGGCGACGACGTCTGGATCGGCGGCGGCGCGGTGCTCCTCCCCGGGGTGACCGTGGGCAGCGGCTCGGTGGTGGGGGCGGGCAGCGTGGTGACCCGGGACGTACCGCCGGGGGTGGTGGCCGCCGGGAACCCGTGCAGGGTGCTGAGGCCCATCGGGGAGGCAGACAGGGAAGCCTGGCTGAAGCGGATGGTTTAAAATGTATCCCACGGCCATGCCGCATATTGGCAATAAAAAATAGCGTTTTACGCGCATACACCGTCTCTGACGGTGTGCGCTGAGATTTCAAAGGCCGCGGCGGACAGAGCCGCCGCATGGCCGTTTTTATAGCTTGCCGCAGGCAAGCTATAAAAAAAGAGCAGCTTGATGAGACTACGGTCGACGGCATCAGGCTGTTTTTTTATGTTCTCCGCCCCCCTTTGTAAAAGTGGGAAAGCTGCCCAAATTGCCATGAGGCGGGTTCCGTAGTATAATAACCACGTAGCGGTTATGATACGGGCTATGGCCAAGGCGGCAAGCATCTCAATGGCCGATATGCGCAGGCCATCCGCGCCATGTGGCGCTCCGGCCGGGATGCGCAATGATACCACTCGCCGCGCTCATGGTATCATGATAGCAAAGAACCTCTGATGGAACGGCATCGCCCAGCGGAACAGAGAGAAGGGAGACAGACGACCATGGCAAAATCCCCCAACCAAAAACTGAAACTGCTCATCCTCCGGGAGATACTGCTGGAGGAAACCGACCAGGAACACCCCCTCACCGCCGAGGAACTCATCGCCCGGCTGGCCCAGCGGGGGGTGGGCGTGGAGCGGAAGGCCCTGTATGACGACCTGGAGGCCCTGCGTTCCTTTGGGCTGGATGTGGTATCCCAACGGGGGCGCACCTATGGCTATTTTGTGGGGGAGCGGGACTTTGAGCTGCCGGAGCTCAAGCTCCTGGTGGACGCCGTCCAAGCGTCCAAGTTCATCACCCACCGCAAGAGCAACCAGCTCATCAAGAAGCTGGAACGGCTCACCAGCCGCCACCAGGCGGGGCAGCTCCAGCGCCATGTCTATGTCTACGGCCGGGTCAAGACCCCCAACGAGCGCATCTACCTCAATGTGGACTCCATCCACGAGGCTATCGCGGGCCGGAAGAAAATTTCCTTCCGTTACTACGACTACGGCCCCGACAAGGTGCGGCGGCCGCGGCAGGAGGGGGCCCCCTATGTGGTCAGTCCCTATGCCCTCTGCTGGCAGGAGGAGAACTATTACCTCATCGCCCACTACCCCAAGTATGGGGGGATCTCCAACTTCCGGGTGGACAGGATGCAGGACACAGCCGTCCTGGAGGAACCCGCCCAGAATATCCGGGAGGTCACCGGCGCCCTGGACCTCAATGTGGCCCTTTACACCAAGGGCGTCTTTGGCATGTACCACGGCCGGGTGGAGCAGGTGACGGTCCGCTTCCACAACAGCCTGATGGGGGTGGTCATAGACCGCTTCGGCGAGGAGGTGGACACCGCCCGGGATGGGGAGGAGCACTTCCAGGCGCGGCTGGAGGTCCATGTGAGCCCCACCTTTTACGGCTGGCTGATGATGTTTGGGGACAAGGCCCGGGTCCTGGGCCCCCAGAGCGTCCTGGATGAACTGTCCGCTCTGGCGGGGCAGCTGTCCGGTATGTATCCGCCAAATAGTGAGGGGTCCCAAGGTTGATTTTTGGTCAAGCGGCTGATAGAACAATAAAATTTGGTGTGTTACAATGGATATCATCTCACGTACGGTAGATTGCTTACGGTAAAAAATAATCCTTCGGGCAGAAAGAGTGAACTTTTTGGAACAAGCAAGAGAAAATAAAATGGGAACGGCCCCCATGTTCCCCCTCATCCTCTCTATGGCGGTGCCGGCCATGTTCTCCATGCTGGTGCAGGCATTGTACAATGTGGTGGACAGCATCTTTGTGGCCCAGTTTGACAAGGTCAACGCCCTGGCGGCCGTCTCCCTGGCCTTCCCGGTGCAGACGCTGATGATTGCGGTGGCTGTGGGCACCGGCGTGGGCCTCAACAGCCTTATTTCCCGCCGCCTGGGGGAGGGCCGCAGGGAGCAGGCCAACTCCGCCGCCACCCATGGCATCTTCCTGGGGATATGCAGCTGGGCGGTGTTTGCCATCCTGGGGGCGCTGTTTACCCGCCCCTTTTATGAGATGTTCAGCCAGAACGCCACCCTGGTGGATATGGCCTGCGACTACACCCGGGTGGTGACCATTTTCTCCATCGGCATCTTTGTGGAGGTCAACCTGGAAAAGACCCTCCAGGCCACCGGGGACATGATCCACCCCATGTTTTTCCTCCTCATCGGCGCGGGAACAAACATCATCCTGGACCCCATCTTTATCTTCGGCTACCTGGGCCTCCCCGCCATGGGGGTCACCGGTGCGGCCATCGCCACCGTCATCGGCCAGATCCTTTCCATGGTCTACGCCCTCTGGGTCATCTTCCGCAAGGAGCATGAGGTGAAGGTGGAGCTCCGGGGCTTCCGGCCTCATTGGCGCACCGTCCGGGATATCTATATGGTGGGCATCCCCTCCATCGTCATGCAGTCCATCGGCTCCCTCCTCACAGCCTGCCTCAATATGATCCTCATCCAGTTTACCGAGACGGCGGTGTCGGTGCTGGGCGTGTACTTCAAGCTCCAGTCCTTCATCTTTATGCCGGTCTTTGGCCTCAACAGCGGCGTTATGCCGGTGATGGGGTACAGCTATGGCTCCCGCAACAAGGCCCGCCTCATGGGAGCCCTCAAGGCGGGGGTGGGCATTGCGGCGGTGATCATGGCCATTGGCACCATCCTTTTCTGGGCCATCCCCGACAAGCTCCTGATGATCTTTAACGCTTCGGAAGAGATGCTGGCCATCGGCGTCCCCGCCCTGCGGATCATCAGCATCTGCTTTGTCCCCGCGGCGGTGGGCATCATGTTTTCCACCCTCTTCCAGGCGGTGGGCATGGGGGGGCGGAGCCTCCTGGTGTCGGTGCTGCGGCAGCTGGTGGTCATTCTGCCGGTGGCCATCTGGATGTCCCGGTATGGGGTAAACTATGTGTGGACGGCCTTCCCCATTGCGGAGATTATCGCCCTGCTGGTCAGCGTCGCCCTCTGCGTCCAGCTTTACAACGCGCACATCAAAAATCTGGCGCCTCTGGAATAAGCAGAAAACAGCCGCCCGCGGGCGGCTGTTGTTTTTGTGTGCTATTTGGAGCGGAGGAGGTCCACCATCTCCTGGACGGCCTTGACCTCCCGAGGGGTGAGGCCGGAGGTGTCGATGCCCTGCCGGGCCGGCAGGCCCAGGAGGGAGTCGGTAGTGACGCCCAGATTGAGCGCGATGCGGATCAGTATAGGGTAAGGCGGGTAGGAAACAGCATTTTCATAAGAAGAGATAACGGCCTTTGTAACACCAATTAGTTCACCGAACTGCTCTTGTGTTAACTGCTTTTTTAAGCGAAGAGTCCGCAATCGTTTTCCAAAATTCACCAAGCCAATCACCTCTTTGGCCTAGTGTACCTAGAATTAGTCAAATATTGTGATATAAATCAAATATTATTTGACTTTTTGCCTATTTTTCGACTATACTAAAGCTGCCCGCCTGCCTTTTGCCGCAGAAAAGCCGTTCACTACCGGCTTCCTCCCTGCGCCAAAGGACAGGCGGACGCTTTTCCCCATATTCAGTCCACCGACTTCATGGATTCCACCATGCTGATCTTCCGCAGCCGGAAGACCATCACCAGGTTGACCAGGGCCGAAAAGACCAGGGTCAGGACGGCGGCCGCGCCGTAGCTGAGGGGGTAGATATCCCGGCCGAACATGATGGCGTCGATCTCGGCGGTGACCACCACAAATTTGGTAAGGGCCACCCCCAGCAGCAGCCCGGCCCCCGCGCCAAGGAGGGTGAGGGCGGTGTTCTCCCGGTAGATATAGGCCGAGACCTCGCCGTCGTAGAAGCCCAGCACCTTGAGGG
>JAEXZK010000224.1 GCA_023451415.1 Bacillota bacterium
CGGTAAGGTACCTGGAAATACCGCCCCGTGGTGGGGATCAGCAGCAGGCCCCGGCCGTCCAGGAACTCGGGATAGATGCCGATGGAGTCGGGAAAGCGCGCCTCGCTCATCACATCGTCCGCCGTCAGCCAGTAGTGGCCTTTGATCCGCCGGGAGTCCCGGGCGCCGATCTTCATGGCAAAGTTGCGCAGGCGGGCGTTCTCAAAGCCCGGAAGGTATTTCTTCATGGCGGTGACGGCATAGAGGGCATTTTCCCGCCCTGCCATCTCCGCCCGGGTCAGATCCCATACGTCGGTGCAGTCCACCTGGCTCAGGTAAACCATGTTCATCTGGGTGACGGAGCCGTCATGGGTGACGTCGCTGTAGGTGCCGCCCAGCATCACATGGGGCACCGTTGGGATGACCCCTGCCCCCTGTGCACGATGAAAGCAGTCCTCGATGTAGGGGCTGAACAGGTCCAGGTTTTCGTCGTCCCCCTGTTGCTCCCAGTAGCCGCCCCAGTCCCGGTAGGTGGGCTTCAGCTCATTTTCAATATAATACTTAAACCGGGCTGCATTGACCCCGCAGACATGGAAAACCGGGGTGACCGCCATGAGTTCCTCCCTGGCAGGCTTGACAAAAGGGGCCCCCGATCTGGCGGCAACGTCGGCGTCGCCGGTACAGTCCACCACCCGCTGGGCCAGGATGGCCATCCGGCCCGACTTGCTCTCGGTGACGACGCCCCGGATCTTTCCGTCCTCCACGATGGCGTCCACGACGTTGCAGTGAAGGAGGGGCCGCACTCCCGCCTGGGTCAGCATCCGGTCGGCCACAGTTTTAAAAAGCTCGGTATCCACCGCCTGGCTCGCCGACTGGCACTCGGGGTGGGTAGCTCCCATTCTTCGGGCGGTGTCCTCCAGCTCCTTCAGGAAGCCGCCGGCCTCCACGGTGCCCTCATGGCGGAACCAGGCAATAGCCTCAACGCCGCATTGGGTGATATTGCCGCCAAAACAGCCGTAGGCCTCCACAAGCATGGTCTTGGCCCCCACTCTGGCCGAAGCGATAGCCGCAGCCATCCCAGCGGGACCGCCGCCCACCACAAGCACCTGGGTCTCAGCCAGCACATCGATGTGCCGCCCGTTTTCGTAATAGGTCTTCATCCTATCGCCTGCCTTTCTCCACGTGACAGATCTTACCATCTATTATAATGCTGCGCGGGGCAGCCTGCAAGCGGAGCATGCACAAAAAGGCCTGGCGGACGATGCGCCAGGCCTTTTCAGGCTTTTTAGCGGATGCGGACCTTCTGCCTTTCCAGCTCCGCCTGGACGTGGGACACATCCACCTTGGCGGTGGTGACGCCGTCCCGCAGGGAGATCGCGGCCGCCGCGCCGGCCGCCTGGCCGGTGGTGACGCAGCAGCTCATGTTCCGGTAGGAGACATGGGCCACCCTGTCGCCGCAGATACACCGTCCCGCCACCAGCAGGTTGTCCACCTTCTTGGGCACCAGGCAGCGGTAGGGGATCTGGTAATACCGCCCGGTGGTGGGCAGGATGAGGTAACCGATGCCGTCAATGAACTCGGGGAAGATGCCCACCGTGTCCTCAAAGCGGCCCTGGTTCATCACGTCTTCCTTGGTCAGGCAGTAGAGGCCGTCCACCTTGCGGCTTTCCCGTGTGCCCAGGGTCATGCCAAAGTTGCGCAGCTTGGCGTTTTCAAAACCGGGCACCTTCTTCCTCAGCACCTCGACGCAGTACATGGCGTTGCGGCGGCCCTGGATCTCGGCCCTGGTCAGATCCTCCACATCGGTGCAGTCTATACCGCTGAGAAAAACCACGTTGAGCTGGGTGACCTCCCCCTCGTCGGTGATGGAACTCCAGGTCCCGCCCAGGCAGGCTCCCTCCTCCTTGGGGACGACGCCGTCGGTGACGGCCTCCACAAAGGGGCGCTCAAAATAGGGGCTGAACAGATCGTCCTCCTTGCCGGTGGTCTCGATGCTCCAGTAGCCGCCCCAATCCTTGTATGTAGGCTTCAGTTCGTTCTTGATGTACTCTTTGAACCTCGCCGCGTCCACGCCCTTGCAGTGGAACATGGTGGTGACGCTCATCAGCTCGTTCTTGGGGCCCTTGGTGTAGGGGGCCCCTGCCAGGGCCACGATGTCGGCGTCTCCGGTGCAGTCGATGACCCGCTTGGCCAGGATGGCCAGCCGGCCGGATTTGCTCTCGGTGATAACGCCCTTTATCTCTCCGTCTTCCACGATGGCGGCCACGGCGGTGCAGTGGAGGATAGGGCGGATGCCTTCCCGTTCCACCATCCTGTCCGCGGCGTATTTGAAGGTCTCGGCGTCCAGGGCCTGGCTGGTGGACTGGCACTCGGGGTTCCTGCCGCCCACCTCGATGGAGGCTTCCTCAAACTCGGGGACAAGCCCCCCGGCTTCCACCGTTCCCTCGTGGCGGTACCAGGCAAAGCCCTCCACCCCAACCTGGCTGATGACGCCGCCGAAGCAGCCATATCGCTCCAGGATAAGGACGTCCGCTCCGGCCCGCTTGGCCGCGATGGCCGCGGCCAGGCCTGCGGGGCCGCTGCCCACTACCAGGACGTCTGTCGTGGCGTGGACGGGGATCTCGTGGGCGGATTCACTGATAAATTTCATATGTTTTTCTCCTCATTATTTACAAAATAACGGCGGGCCGATTTTTTACAGGGGCCGTCCGGCGATCCCAACCACCCCCAGCGCGGCCATCTTTTCCGCCACTGTCTCGGGGCAGATCGACTGGACAGGGCAGTTCTTTTCCAGGGCCATTTCCGCAGCCAGGGCTATGCTCTGGCCCATAAGCATGCACTGCGGCATCCCGCGCACCGAAGCAAAAGCGTTCTCATCCGCCGAAATACAGCGGCCCGCGAACATCAAATTGGATATATCCTTGGGCACCAGGCACCGGAAGGGGATGGTGTAGTAGCCCCCTTCCCGCACCGCGCGGTCGTTGGAATACTCCCGGGCCTCCCCCCGGAAAACATCGTCGATGGGATTGTCACAGGCTGCGATGCCGTCCGGGAACTTGGTTTCCCGGGCGATTTCCTGAATGGTAATGCGGTGGAGGCCCTCCAGCTTTCTGGTCTCCCGGATCCCCACCAGGGGGCCGATGTGATTGATCCAGGCATGTTCAAAGCCGGGAATATCGCTTTTGCAGAATTCCGCCAGCTGGAGGCACCTGCGCCGCGCCTCTAGGGAACTCCGCAGTACGCTTGCAGGATCCCGGCCGTCTACCCCAGCTATGGTGACGGTATTAAAGAATACCGACCCGGGCCGGAAGCCTCTGATGAAATAGATCTCGGGGATCTCGGGGTGAAGCCGCCCTTCTGAAATCCCCTTTCTGGCATAACGGGTAAAGTAGATGTCCTCCTCCGCAAACGCCCTGTCCCAGTCCACATTTTCCATAAAAAACGTCATGGTGCCGCCCATCATCTGGCCCTTTTGGTTTCCCACCTGGCTGGGGACTCCCGCCCTGTGGGCGATGTCCCCGTTTCCGGTGCAGTCCAGATAGACCGAGGCCTCCACACTGCTGACGCCCCCGGCGCCGGCCACCGTCACGGAAGATATCCGTCCTTCCGCGGTCTCCACCTCTATGGGGAGAGTGCCGAGCCAGAGGCGGGTCCCCGACTCCTCCACCATGCTGTAAAGCTCCGACAGGGCATACTCGTGGTCATAAATGACTTCCCGGCCAAACTCGGGGATGACACTCTCCCGGACTTCGGCCCGGGGAGGCTCCATTTTGTAAAGCCGCTCCACAAAGTCCTGGAAGAATCCTCCGATACATTTTCCCAAAGGGTACCCCGCGCCCAGCATCATGCCAGGGCAGACGGACATCACTCCTCCGATTTGGCTGGTGGGCTCGATCAGCAATGTGTCCAGTCCCCTGCCCGCGGCGGTGCAGGCGGCTGCGATCCCAGCCGGTCCCGCTCCAAAAACAGCTACGTCGGCATGGGCCGTCCTATGATGTCTTGCTTTCAACATAAACTGCCTCCTCCTTTGTTGCAGCTTCTTCAAAAACATGGGAATCTTTCTTTTTGTTGATATCTTCTAAGAAGCCCCGGATCATTTTGTAAAAGATAAACAGCAGCGGGATGGAACCGATCATGGAGCAAAGCTTCACCACATTGAGACCGCCCACGATCAGCAAAATAACGGGCCAGATGATGAGAGCCACGCTCCACAGCAGACGGCTGGACTTGGGCGGCTCTTCATGGATGGTGATCCGCCGGGTGGTGATGGTGGCCAGAATATAGGCCGAGGAATCGCAGGTGGTGGCCAGGAAGATGAAGGACAGGACCACAAAAACCCCAATGGCCAGCTTTGGCAGAGGCAGGGTCCCCAGCAGGGCCATGATGGCCCCATAATCCCCCACAGAGCTCAGGTTGGCCACAGTGTCCAGCTGGCCCGCCACCTGGAGCCCCAGGCCATAGCCACCCAGGACCGCCTGGAAAAGCCAGCAGCCCATGCTGCCCAGGAACGTGGTGCCGATGATCACTTGGCGGATGGTCCGCCCCCGGGAGATTTTGGCGATGAAAAGGCCCATCACCGGCACATAGGAGATCCACCACGCCCAATAAAAAACCGTCCAAAGCTGGGGGAAACCGTCGCCCAGGGGCTCGGTGCTGAAGCTCATCTTGATAAAATCCTGGAGCATGGAGCCCAGGCTGTTTACCGTATTGTTGATAATAAAGCTGGTAGGCCCGCAAAAAAGGACAAAAGCCACAAACAACAGTGCTATAACAGAATTAAGGTTGCTTAAAACCTTAATCCCCTTGTCCACCCCGGAAACAGAACTGGTTGCGAAGAGCATGGCCCAAAAAGCAGCGATAGCCACATTGGTCTGCGTGTTTACCGGGATGCCGAACAGGACACCAAGCCCTTCGGCAACCATGGGGGTGCCCAAAGCCACGCTTACCGCTACGCCGGAGCAGAGGCCGATGATGACAAAAACATCTATAAAATCAGCCCAAAACTTCTTCCTGGGGCCCTCCTTCAGATTGCAGGACACACTGATGCGGAAAACTGGGATGCGCTTGACGAAAAAATAGTAGGCTATGATGATAGCGGCCATGCAGTAGGTGGCCCAGCCCGTAAGGCCCCAGTGGAACATGGTATATCCCACCGAGAGTTCCGCCGCCTCCCTGCCCATCGGCAGGAGGCCGAACGGGGGCGACTGCATGTAATAGGCCCATTCGATCATCCCCCAGTAGAGGATGCTGGACCCGATGCAGGCACAAAACAGCATGCTGAACCAGCTGAGATTGCCGTACTGGGGCGGGCCCTCTCCCAAGCGGATCTTCCCCGCTTTGGAAAAAGCCAAGGCCACTAGCAGCACCAGCACAACGAACAGGTAGACCAGATAAATGCCGCCAAAGGTATCAATGATAAAGTCGTATATCTTCTGAAGAAGATGACTGTCAGAGCCGTCGATGAACAAAAAGGAGAAGCTGAGAAGCAGAAGGACTGACAGGCTGACCGAGATCATCTTTACATCCATTTGGACTTTGCCTTCACCCTCACGGCGGAAGAGCTTATCTGCTTTTTGGCGCAAGGCCGGCCACCTCCATACGGGGGCCCTTGGGCCCGTCTGATTTGTTTGAAGCAAGGCCCCGGCCCTGAGTTTCAGGTCCGGGGCCAGCGGATATCGGTAAGAAGCAAGGGGGGGTAAAGTTACGCGCTGACGCCGTCCTGCTCAGACTCCTCCGATTCGGGCACGCCGTAAATGCGGTCGCCGGTCTTCATCAGAACGGGCAGGCCTTCCGGGAAATCCTTCTTCAGCTGCTTAAAGAAGCTGAGGATCAGCGCCAGAATGGCAAAGCAGACCGGGAAGCCAAAAAGGATGGAAACAGTCTGGAGGGGAGTGAGGGCGGTGGGGTTCAGCAGGTACAAAGCCAGGGACACCGCGCCGGAGAGGATGAGCCAGAAGGAAACGTTCCACTTCTGGGGGTCCTCGTCGCCCTTGATCCGCTTTTCACAGGCTGCGGCCAGGGAGTAACCCACAGAAACGTGGCCTGTGATATAGGCCACAAGGACCAGGACAGTGAAGAGCGCCACCATGAACACGCCGCCGGGGGTATTGCTGAAGAGGTCAACCACCACGCCGCCGCGGCCTTTTTCAGCCAGGGAGGTATACAGGTCCACAGCGCCGCTCAGCTGCATGTCGATGCCCAGGGCGGGGAAGACCATGTAGAAGAACAGGCATCCCAGGGAACCGGCGCCCAGCCCGCCCAGAACCATCTGGCGGATGGTGCGGCCCTTGGAGATCTTGGCGATAAACAGGCCGAATGGGAGGGCGTAAACGGCCCACCAGGACATATAGAAGACGGTCCATGCCTGAGGGAACCCGCTGCCGCCCAGGGGATCGGTGTACATGCCCATGTAGACATAGTTCTGGATCATCAGGCCCAGGGAGTCGGTGGAATGGTTAAAAATAAACCAGGTGGGGCCCAGAACCAGGCACAGGAGCAGAAGCACCACAAAGCCTCTGACGTTCCAGTCGCTGAGGATGGAAACACCCCTCTGCAATCCCAGAACCAGCGCGGCCAGGGGGACAAAGGTCCACAGGGCCAGAACAATGATATCGATGATTACGTTGGTTTTCTCCATGCCCAGGACGTAGGCAATGCCGCTGGAGATGGCGGGGGTGCCCAGGGCCAGGGAGGTAAAGACGCCGCCCAGCAGGGCGAACATATACACAAAGTTGACCGCATTTCCTGCCAGGCCGTCAGCGTGCTTGCCCAGCAGGGGACGGCAGTATTCGCTCATTTTCATGTTGCTCTTTTTCTTAACAAAGAAGAAGTAGCCAATGGGCACGGCGCAGGCGATGTAGAAGGCCCAGGCGGAGGGGCCCCAGTTCCACATGCCAAAGGCGGAGGCCCAGCGGAGCGCGTCTGCGCTGCGGGGCGCAACGCCGAAGGGAGGCGCGTCGGACATCCAGATCCATTCAATGGCGCTCAGATACAGCAGGCTGCCGCCGGTGCCGGAAGTGAGGATCATACCCAGCCAGGTGGCGGTGGAGTAGGCGGGCTTTTCGCCGGGGGCGCCCAGGACGATGTTGCCGATGCGGGAAAACGCAAAATACAGGCAGAGGACCAGCAGGCCCATAACGGTCAACAGGAAGAACCAGCCCAGTTCGCCGGTGGTAAAGGCGTGAATCTGGTTGAGCACCGTATTGCTCTGCTCTGGGAAGACAAAGAAGAACACGCCCAGCACCAGGGTAACGATGGTGGCGGGCCAGAACACCTTTTTGTCAATACCCTTTCCAAAATTGTTCATACAGTAGAATACCTCCTCATCTTTTCATTGGGAGAACCCGTCCCTGACCGGCCGGCTCCCCCACGGTCTCGGGGTTGCGTCTGAAACATACACCTCCCTGCAATCCACACCGGCAGCAGCGTCAAAAGCGGCTTGTGGAAATCAAAGTGCGGCAATAGAAGGCCCCCAACAGGCTTCCGCTTGCCGCACTCTCAATCTCTGTGCAAATATATCCCGGCTGGCCGCCGTGCTGATTGTGTCTTTATTATATATGCGGCCCAGGATGGTTTCAATTGGCTTAGCGCCCCAAGATTTTTCCATCTTATTTTCACAAAAGTAAAAATATTTTTTGAAATTCAAAAAATATCTTCGGAATTTACATTGTATCACCCGTCATTTTATGCAAAACCGCTGGAATAGATAAAAAGGCAGTGGCGGGCTGCCGCCTTTTTTGCACTCCCGGAGGCTTTTGTGCATCCCCTCATACGGGCAAACCGGCCCCGAAGTGCAAAAGGCATTTTTATGGCAAAGCGATACAAAGCCGGATACCCAATAAGATATCCGGCTTTGTATCGCTTATTCCTTTTTCTCCCGGCGAAGTATGACGCCTTCGGGCAGCGGCTGGGGGCAACGGAAGGTGAAGGCCATGGTGGGGTGGGGCGTCGATGGGATCGGATTTCCCTCCCCATCCCGCAGGTCCTCCACAGCGATCCGGATGGGAGGGACACCCCCGGGCAGCAGAGCTTCCAGCTCCTCCCCTTCCGCCACCTTGTTTCTCTGGGCACAGCGCAGCACGCCATCCTCCCAGCCCTGGACCACCGCGGCCACATCCCATGGCCGCAGGTAGCCGCTGCTGCGGAAGCACTGGCCCTCCTCCGGCCTGCCAAAGAGGAAGCCCTCGCAGTATTCCCGGTGGCTCACTTTGCGGGGTTCCTCCTCCAGCCAGGCGGGGAGGGCATAATGCCCAGGGTCCCGAGCCAGCAGCTCCACAGCGGACTTGTAGGCGTTGGTGGCCACCGCCGTGTAATAAGCGGATTTTGAGCGGCCTTCGATCTTAAAAGAGGACACCCCAGCCTGGGCCAGCTTGTCCAGATGCCCGATGAGGCAGAGGTCCCTGGCGTTGAGGATATAGCTGCCCTCCTCCCCTTCAAAAACAGGGAAGTACTGTCCCGGGCGTTTTTCCTCCATAAGGGCGTACTTCCACCGGCAGGGCTGAGCGCACTCCCCCCGGTTGGCGTCCCTGCCCAGCAGGTAGTTAGACAGCAGGCACCGGCCGGAAAAGGACATGCACATGGCCCCATGGACAAAGACCTCCAGTGCAAGCTCCGGCGGCGTGTTTTCCCGGATGCCCCGGATGGCCTCCAGATCCAGCTCACGGGCCAGGATGACACGCCTAGCCCCCAGGCGGTAAAGCTCCCGGGCAGTGAGCCAGTTGGTCACTCCCGCCTGGGTGGAAACATGGATTTCCACCTCCGGCGCCACCCGCCGGGCTTCCATCATCACCCCGATATCCGAGACGATGAAGGCGGCCACCCCCGCCCGGGCGGCGGCCCGGAGGTAATCCCCCAGCGAAGGAAGTTCCTCATTCACCGGGAGGGTGTTGCAGGTAAAATACACCCGGGCTCCCGCGGCATGGGCCAGTCGGACCCCTTCCGCCAGCTCCTCGGGC
>JAEXZK010000234.1 GCA_023451415.1 Bacillota bacterium
GACCCTCTCCTACTTTGACAAGATGCAGGAGAGGATCAGCAACTTTGTCTGCCAGAACTCCAACATCTCCCCCGACCGGTTCAAAAGCCTGATGATGAATAACGGCGAACTGGTCATGGACATAGGCACCGTCCTGGACGGGGAAGCCGCCGTGTCCGAGGGCCTCATCGACAGCCTGGGCGGCCTCCGGGAGGCCCTGGCCAAGCTGTATGAAATGATCGAGGAGGATGAGGAGAAAAAAGACGGGGAGGAGGCTCCGGCCCCATGATGTACACCGTTATCCCTCCGGAGCTGCTGGATGCCCAGCCGCCCGCGCCCCAGGCTGTCTGCGTCAAATGCCCCTACGGTTATGTGGAGGGCGTCCGCAACGGCCAGGGCGGGGTGGTGGTCTCCCGGGTCATCTCCACCGACCCCGCCGCCTACCTGGACCCCAGGCTCGCGCCCGGCCAGGTTTACCAGGAAGCGGAAGCCTTCTGAAGCTTTGCTTCCTTCCGGCGGGGGCGTCCCGCCCCTACATATTCCGCCGGTCCACTACATATTTTGGAGGAACAGCCATGTCTTACATCAGCGCCATTGTTCAGGGACTTATCCAGGGTTTTACGGAATTTTTGCCCATCTCCAGCTCGGGGCACCTGTCCCTGTTCCAGTACTTCACCGGACAGAGCTCCGAAAGTTCGCTTCTCTTCTCGGTCCTGCTCCATTTCGGCACCCTGCTGGCGGTGGCCATCGCTTTCTGGCCCACCATCTGGGAGCTGATCCTGGAGGTATTTTCCTTTTTAAAGGATCTTTTTACCGGCCGGGTCTTTCGGGTGAAGCCCAATGCCAAGCGGCGGATGCTTTTCATGCTTTTCCTCTCCTGCCTCCCCCTGCTGGTCATCCCTTTCGTCCAAGATCAGATCACATCCCTCAGCTCTGACGACAGCATCCTGGCCGAAGGCATCGGCTTCCTGGTGACCGCGCTGCTGCTGACCCTGGCCGACCACGTGGTCAAGGGCAGCAAGACCGCCAAAAACCAGACCGCGACCGATGCGCTGGTCATCGGCATGGCCCAGGCCTGCGCCACCCTCCCCGGCATCTCCCGCTCCGGCTCCACCATCTGCTCCGGCCTGCTCATGGGCCTGAGCCGCAGCTACGCCGTGGCCTATTCCTTTATTCTGGGCATGCCCGCCATCCTGGCCGCCGGCCTGCTGGACCTGGAGGATATTGTCAGCGGCACCGGCGCGGCGGAAAACCTCAGCTGGGGGCCCGCCCTGGCGGGGATGCTGGTGGGCGCTGTTTCCGGCTTTTTTGCCATCAAGCTGGTCAATTACATTGTCAAATCCGACAAATTTAAGATATTCGCTTATTATACCCTGTTCCTGGGGCTGACCGTCATCTCCATCGCGGTCATCGAAATCTTCACCGACCGCGCCATCCAGCGGATCATCATCTCCCTGATCAGCTGAGGATGCCTGTATCCCCGCTTTGCCTTTCCCGGCCGTTCCGGCCCAAACCGAAGGAGTGTTAAAAAAATCTATGGCAACCAAACGTAAAACCACCAAGCGGACCGGCGCCAAGCGCAAGATGACCAAGAAGGAGCGCCAGGCCCGAAATCAGATGTACGCCGTGCTTCTCTTTGCCCTGGGCATCCTTCTTCTCTGCCTGGCGGTGGTGGAAGGCGGCGGCGCCTGGAAGGCCGTCCACGGCTTCCTGCTGGGGTGCTTCAGCTGGTGCGCCTTCCTGGTCGGACCCATCGTCATCTATACGGCGGTGATGATCGCCATGGATCAGACCGAATATCCCATCGCCGCCAAAGTCACCTCCTCCTGCATCCTTCTGCTTCTCTTTTCGGCGGCCTCCCAGATCTTTCATAAGGTGGTGCCCGACGGCAGCCTTTGGGAGATGACCAAGGCCCTTTACGCCGACGGGATGGAGTTTGTGGGCGGGGGGGCGGTATCCCTTCTCATCGGGGTGCCCCTTCTCAAATGGCTGGAATTTACCGGCGCAGCCATCACCATCGTACTGCTGATCTTTGTGTCGGTGATGATCCTCTCCGGCGGCACCCTGATGGGGCTCTACCGCAAGACCATCGTCGCCCCGGTCAAAAAGATGGAAGAGGTTTACACCAGCGCCGTGGAAAGCCGCCCGGTCCCTGCCGCTCCCCGGTTCAACATCGACGTGGACCTGGACGGGGAGGCCATCCCCAAGCGCCAGACCGCCCGGGAGCGGAAGGCTGCCGAAAAGGCCAGGGCGGAGCAGGAGGCCCAGGCCGCCCGGGACAAGCTGATCAGCGCGGCCCAAAACCTGGACAAACCCGTCCCCGGCAAGGCGGACGGCAAAGAAAAGCCGGCCTCCGGCTTCTTCGATTACGACCGTGCGGTGCCCGCGCAGGAGACCTATCTTCCCCGCACCTCCACCCCCAAAGCGCCTCCGGTTCCTCCGGCGTCTCCCGCCGCACCGGCGCCACAGGAGCCCGCCAAGGCCCCTGCTTCCCCGGTACATACCCCTGATCTGGACGACATCATCACCCGGGCCGTTTCCGGCGAGAGCAAGGTCCCCGATCCGGTCATCGATACCCCCAACGGGATGCTCAACTTCGGTGAGCCCGATCCCCTTGCCGCCGGAGGCCCTGCCGCGCCCGCAGCCGAACCCGCAGCCCCTGTTCCCGCTGTGCCTGCCGCGGCCGCGCAGCCTTTCCCCCAGGAGGAGGAGCCGCAGATCCTGCGGCCTGAATATTCCTATCCGCCCCTGGAGCTGCTGGATATGGGCAAGCAGCTGCCCAGCGGCGACACCACCAAGGAGCTGAAGGCCAACGCCGACCGCCTGGTGGATACCCTCAAGAGCTTCGGCGTCCAGACCCGCATTGTGGATATCTCCCGGGGCCCCGCCGTCACCCGGTATGAGCTGCAGCCTTCGGCGGGCGTCAAAATCAGCCGGATCACCGGCTTGGCCGACGACATCGCCCTCAACCTGGCCGCCGCCGGGG
>JAEXZK010000006.1 GCA_023451415.1 Bacillota bacterium
CATACAAAAGCCTTGCGCATGAAGTTTTTGCGCATGTGGGGCGTCCCGCCCCACGCGCTTGAATCGAAAGGCCGTGCCGCTGAAAGCGGCACATGGCCATTTTGCTATGCTTTTGCATAGCAAAAAAGCCCCGGGTATTACATTGTTGGAATGTAATGCCCGGGGCTTTTCCGTTCTTTTATGTCTTATTCCACCACGGAGGGCTCGTAGTCCAGGAACATGAGGTTCACGTCCACACCCCGGCTGATGCCGGCCACCTGGCCCTCGTAGTCATACTACCAGATCTGGAAGTTGTAGGGGAAGAAAGGCACATGGTAATACTGCGCCAGCCACAGGTCGTACTGCTGCAGCTGGGAGAGGTCCAGCTGCTCCACCAGGAACTTGCAGTAGGAATAGAGCATGGTGTCGTAGCCCGCATTCTCTATGGTATCGCAGAAGGCCGTGACGATGTTGGTCGCTGTCTGCACCGACATGCCGCTGGTGCGGTAGTGGGAATTCTGAGCGCCTTCAATGTCAAAAACCACCGGCAGGTCCAGGTTGTATCCCCGGATGTTGTCCAGGACAAACCGGGCTTCCTCAATGGCCTCCTGGCGGCTGACCGCCTGGGAGTAGAAGTAGACCCCTACCTTGACGCCGGCCTCCTGGGCTTTCTGCATATTCCGCTCATACTTGTCATCCAGGAAGATTTCTCCCTTGGTATAGCCCCGGTAACCCAGACGGATAAAGGCATAATCCACGCCGTCGGCCTTGACGGACTCCCAATCGATGTTCCCCTGGTGCACCGACACGTCGATGACCTTGACGGCCCGGCGCTCGGTGTCCACGATGTATTCCTTTTCGCCGCTCCAGTCGTCGTGGACCAGGTTGTCCCAATCGTAGCTGTGATAGGACAGGCTTTCGTCCACAGGTATGTACTGGTAGGTGTTGCCCTGCTTAAAGACAAAGTAATCGTCGATGAACCTCTGTACATACTGAGCCGGCAGCTGGAACTCCAGAGCGTACTTTTCAAACCGGTCCACCGATATCTCATCCCGGCCGTCGATCTCCCAGAGGAACTCGGCGGGAACCTTTTCATAATCCCGGGCCACCTTCTCCAGGTCCCTGACGCGGATCATCCCGTCCTCCACATAGGAGTTCATTTTCCGGATGGGGGTCTGCTGGACGTAATCGGCCTGGGGGTCGTCCGCCCTGAGAACCTCCGGGGTGTCGGCGCCTGTTGCCAAAGGGCAAAGGAGCATTGCTGCGGCGCAGAGCAGCGCCATGCTCCCCCGTCCGCGGTTCTTCTGTTTTTTCAGCATAAGATCCTCCCTTTCCCTAAAAAAGTCATCTCAAATTGTCAAATCGTGTCAGCTATTATTATAACAGATTTGAAGATGATGGCAACTGCGGCGAAGAAATTTAACATTTTTGGCAAAAAACGCCTTTATTTTGTGACTCAAAAACGGGCCCACCGGAAGTTTTCCCGGTGGGCCCGCTGCCAGCTTCTTTTATTCGGACAAATCCTCGGTAATAAGGTACTTGCTGTGGCTGCACTCGCTGTACGCGTCCAGGGCCTCCATGGCTACCACCAGCGCCGCGGCGAGGAGCGCGGCCTTGACGATAAGGGAAATGATTTTTCCAATAAATTTCACAAATGTCAGCCTCCTTTGTCGGGGTTGGCCGCGGGATAAAGCGGCCGGTGTATCGGCATCCGGGCCCCTGCGCCGCTCTGGCGGCGGGCCGGATCAATAGGCTACGATCTTAAACTCCCCCAGGGAGGGGAGGGCATACTCCCGCCCGCCGGCGAAGTCCGCCGGATACAGGCTGCCCTTGTGGGGCTTGACAGGGCTTTCACTGAGCTTGTAAAAGTTGCCCCGGAGGGTAAATCCCACCTGGGTGCACCCCTTGCCCAGGGCCTCCTCCACAGCGGCCCTGCGGACGGTGACGGTGACACCCCAGTATATGCCCTGGAGATCCTCCCCGTCCAGGGAGTGGACAATGGCGTCCAGGGGCTTGTCCCCTCCCGGGCCCCGCACCAGGCAGGTGCAGGCTCCTCCCGCCGCCGCGGTAAGGACCAGAAGGTTCTGGCTCTGGGGGGCGGTAAAGACGGCCCGGAGACGGCTCTCCGGCTGGGGCACCATCTCAAAAGCCCACATCTGCACAAGAAATTCCTGGGGGGTGACGCAGAGCTTGGCTTGGGCAAAGGGCTTGTAATCCCGCTTCTCCAGCGGGTAGTCAATAATTTTATAGGTGGGCAGGGTGTCCAGCTTGGGGCTGGCCGGCTGGGTGCAGATATAATACGGCATTGGTCCGATGCCCCTTTCCAAGGCTTGCGGCGGAGGGCAGCCCGCATCTTCGGCAGCATCCCGGGCAAAGCCCCCGCTTTTTTAGGTATTATAGCACATTTTTTGTCAAAAGCAAAGAAGATGCCGCGGCTTTTGGCCGCGGCACTGTGAACTTTGCGCAAACTTTTTGCAAACGGATGGAGATGCGGCCCGCTTTCTCAGCCCAGCTTGACCAGAGCGGAAGGGTCCACATACTTCCCGTCCTTCATGACGGCAAAGTGCAGGTGTGTGTCCATGGAGATCTCGGCGGGGATCTGGTCCATGGTGCCGATGGCCTGGCCCGCCTTCACCGGGGCGTCCTTTTTGACGGCGGTGTCCACCGACACGCCGCAGTAGACCGATACATAGCCGTCGGCATGCTGCACCTGGACGGTGCCGCCCCATAGGGGATCGGTGACCACGCTGAGGACGGTGCCGTCCCCTGCGCAGAGGACCTTATCCCCCTTCTGGCCTTTCAGGTCCACGCCGTCGTGGGTGCGCCAGACGCCCAGGGTCTGATTTTTTACCAGCTGTCCGCCGCTGAAGGGGTTAAGCACCTCCGCGGAGGCCACGGGCAGCGTATAGGCCAAGGGCTGCTGCGCGGGCGCACTGCCTTGCCCGGCGGACGCCCTTCCAGGTGCGGACGAGCTGGACTGCGCAGATGACGGCGCAGGCGCCGAGGAAGAGGAGGGAGACGGCTTTTCTATCTCTTTGGTATCTTTGGCCGCCGGCTGGGAGACGGACGGCTCCGAGCCCTGCTGAATTTCCGAGTATCCCCATTTCTTCTCCTCCCCGCTGACGCTCTGGTCCACAATCTGGCGGTTGTTTTCGTCAATGCTGTCCAGGGTGCGGTTGGCTGTCACCCAGGCCGCGCCGGACGCGCCCACGATGCAGACTGCCAGGGCAATGTAGAATCCCTTGTCCTTGATATAAGATAATACTTTATTTTCTTTCATGGTTGTTTTATCACCTCGACCATAGTTTTCACCGCCCTTGGAGGGATTATACAGGGGGTGGTTTCTTTTCTTTGTCCTGGGGGAAGATCCCCCAGCCCTCCTGTCTGCCCATGCGGACGCCCTGCCGGATCTCCCGGATGCCGATGACCACGATCAGCCCGCCAAACAGCCTGCGGAGCAGTTCTTCCGGCAGGCAGCCCGCCGTCAGCACCCCCAGCCAGACCCCGGCCAGCCCCCCCAGGATGATGGGCCAGGCCGCGCTCATATCCACAAGGCCGTTTTTGCGGTGGAACCACAGGCTGAGCAGCCCCACCGGCAGCACAAAGGCCAGGTTGATCCCCTGCGCCGTCAGCTGGGACATCCCCACTGCCGAAAGGTAGAGGAGCAGGACGCCTCCGCCCCCCAGGCCCATGGAGGCCAGCAGCCCCGCTCCCGCCGAGGCCAGGGCCACCGTCAGCCACCCCATAGGCTCCGGCCTCCTCCCCAGATGAGCAGCAGGCCAAAGGCGATCTTCAGCCAGCCGGTGCTCACCCGGCCCAGCAGCCAGGCCCCCGCCGCCCCCCCCCCGAGCCCCCCCGGCAGGTAGGGGAGGGCGTCCCCGGGCCGGAACCATCCCCGGTACCAGTAGAGCCCCGCGCTCACCACCGACAGCGGCACGATGATGGACAGGGAGGTGGCATGGCTTTTTTTGCCCCGGACGCCGATGGCCTCCAGCAGAGGGACAAGCACCATGCCGCCTCCCGCGCCCAGGAGCCCGTTGAGGGCGCCCACGGCCAGGCCGCCCAAGGCGCCGCCCAGAGGGTGCTTTTTCTTTTTTTTGTCCATATCCCGTCTCCCCCTTCCGCCTTTTGTTTGATTCTGCCCAAAAGCTCTGTCCGGTTTAGTTTGCCAAAAGTCTGCGGACAATATTCTTTTTGCAGGCCGTTCCTTTGACGGCAGACAAAAAGGAGCGGACGTCCGACGGACGCCCGCTCCTTTTTGGAGGACTGCTGGCAATTGCTTCGAGGCTGCTTTTAAAACAAAGAGCTTGCCGGATTTTTGCAGGCAGCGGATGAACGCGGGGCAAAAACCCAGGAATTCTTCCGGGCCCCGGGCTTTTTGACGCGGCCGCCGCTGTTTGTTGAAAAAAACGGCGTTTTTGATGCTTCAGACAGCCCCTAGTCCAGGTAATTTTGAAGAGGCTGGGGCGGGGCTGCAAACTTGAGCTTTTTGCTGTGGCAAAGGCCGGTGCGCACCATCATTTCGGCAAAGGCCGCCGCCACGTTGACAGGATCGATGACCGGGATGCCCACCAGCGCCTGGAGCTCCTCGTCATAGCCGCTGAGTCCGCCGCAGCCCAGCAGGACCACTTCCGCCCGGTCCTGCTCCACCACCCTGAGGATCTGGTCCTTCAGGTTGTTCAGCGTCTTTTCTTTTTCGGTGGCGCATTTTTCGATATCCACATGGATGGCCCGGACGGAACAGCACTTCTTCTCGATGCCATAAAGGCCCAGAAGGTCCTCCAGCCCGGGGACGGTGCTCTCCATAGCGGTGACGATGGTAAAGCGGTGCCCCATCATGGCGGCAATGTACATCCCGGCTTCGGAGATGCTGACGACAGGGATGGACAGAGCCTCCTTAAGGGCAAAGATGCCCACATTGCCAAAGCCGCAGAGGACCACGGCGTCAATCTGCTCCTCCTCCACCTTTTTCAGCACGGCCCGCTGGTAGGACCAGGTGGACTGGTAGTTGGCAAAGTCGCAGTCGATGCCCCTTGTCCCCCGGGGATTGGCCAGGGGGACCACCTCGGTGGTGGGCAGCAGGCTGCGCCGGGCGGACCGGGCGATGGCCTCGGCCACAGGGGTCGAGCTGTTGGGATTTACAACCAGAATACGCATAGGAACTCCTTTCTCTGCGTTATTGGCCCGGCTCAGCGGACCTCGGCCTTGGCGTGGGCGGCGGCCGCTTCTTCGGCGGTCATGGTCCCGTCAAAGACCTCGCGGTAAAATTCTCCCTCGCTCTTGGCGATGATCATGGAAACCAGGGCGTCACCGTCCACATTGGGGATCGTGGTAAACATCCCGCGGAACCAGTCCACGCCCGCGATGATGGCCAGGCCCTCCAGGGGCAGGCCCAGAGAGGGGAGCAGGCCCGCCAGGATGACCAGGGCTCCGCCGGGAACGGCCAAAGTGCCCATGCAGGCCAAGGTGGCCAGGACCACCACCTGGATCATCTGTCCAAGGGGCATTTCAATGTTGAAGAACTGGGCGATGGTGACGGCGGCAATGGAAAGGAACACGGCCTGGCCGGTGCTGTTGAGGACCATGCCCAGGGGGTTGACCAGGCCGCTCACCCGCTCGCTGACCCCCAGCTTGTTGACCGAGTCTGCCATTTTGGTGGGCAGGGAGATGGCGGAGGAAGTAGTGGCGAAGGCAACCATGGTCATATCCATCAGCTTGGTGGTCAGCTTTACGGGGTTGACCTTGCAGATGGCGGCAGCGGTAAGGATGCTGATGACCATAATGAGCAGAACGGCCGCAATGATGCAGACCAAGTACTTGGCCAGAGGGATGACCACCTGGAGGCCCAGGGACCCGGATACCCACGCCATAAGGGCAAAAACACCCAGGGGGGCGATCTTCATGACAATTTTGACCACACCAAGGA